>CAZCNK010000057.1:0-7291 GCA_964500345.1 Candidatus Woesearchaeota archaeon
AAACATTCCTCAACAGAGTCAAACCCAGACTTGCTTCCAAACAACCCGAACCAGGGTGTCATACAATGAGCCGGTATTATTTCAATATCTTTGCTAACACTCATCATCATCTCCACTAACTCAATGCTTGTAAATCCAAATATTGGCCTTCCATCATAATCTAATCTTCCTCTTTTCCCAAGAGCCTCAATTATCTGCGTAGCAACTTCTCCACCAGGCGCAAAAATCAAATGATGAACTCTTCTTCCTTTTCCATCTTGACTATACATCAAACTTACTTCAGTTTGCCACAAAAAAGGAAATCTTGTTTTACTCCATAAAATCCCATTTTCATCCTCGCTTAACTCTTTTTTAATATCCTGAAATTGCTTTGGATGTTGAAAATCTCCAGTCCCTAATAAGTTTAAGCCTTTTATCCTAGCATATTTTTCCAAATTCTGGAAATTAATCTCCTTACTAGTTGCTCTAGAATATTTACTATGAATCTGCAAGTCAGCAATTATTTCCATCAACAATTTAAAAATAAAGAATTATTTAAATCTTCTTAATATCCGAAATAGTAAGTTATTTATTCTATTTAGATAACCTTTTTTAATGATCAAAGGCCATAAAATACAAAGAAAGATTGAGATTAAAGATTTTTTAGATATCATTGACAAATATAATGAAAACCAAATAATTACTACAGGCCACACTTTCTTCAGACTAGCTCAAAAAGATAGAAATATTTTTAAAGATAAAATACTAAAAGAATTCATAAAAGGCCAAAACCCAATTTTGGTTGGATTACAGTATAATGGAAATTATGCTACATTTTATAAATATGAAAAAAGTGTACTTAAGATAATACTAGACATTCAATCAAATAAAATTAACATTGTAACATTTTATATAATAGACTATAACAAAATTCCAAGAATTTAAAATGGCAACAAGATCTTTAAGAACTAAAGGGCAAGTAGATTATGATTATGCTCACGATATATTATTTTTTAAAGCTGTGGATAGAGAGTACTTTAAATCCATCGAGATAGATAATATAGTAATTGATATAGATAAAGAGAGTTTAATAGTTGGAATCCAAATATTTGAAGCATCAAAATTTCTTAATGTTAATAAAAATACCTTACTAGATATCCTTCAATGGGAGTTTAGAACTATTGTAAACGATGGTAGAATAGAGATTAGACTTATTTTCCAGATTATAGTTAGAAATAAAGTTGTAGAAAAAAATCCTATAATTATGCAACCTATTTTCGAAACTCTACCAAATTCAGAACTGATTTGTGAAGTAAGATAGTTAAATTATTCTGCATCCTCAACAGTTATCTGTGTAGTTACAGCATCTCTGTACATATAATCAACCTGGATAATTATCAAATCCTGGAATGTAATCTCCTGCAAATTGCTAGTGTCTATTGTACAGCTTATCTCCTTCTCCTTATTTACCAATCTTACTACACCACTATTGCTCCCTCCAAACTGGCTGCACTTAACCTCAAAAGTTCTTTGTGGATTGCTAACAGTCACCTTTACTTTATCCTTCTCATCTTCATGCCCACTGCAGCTTGTTGTAAAAGTTCCAGGCTCATAAACAGCACCAATCCCGACATTGCTAATCTTGAAAGTAACTTTTATTGAACTAGTTCCAACAGAATGCTGCCTCATTGAAGTAACCTGTATTGGCGCTCCAGAATTCTCCGCTCCAAGATCATTTATGTTAACCTCGCAAACATCATCAATATCACTGCTTAAAACCTTCTTCTTCAAGCATAAATTTCCAATAGCTTTTGTCTGATACTGATAGCAAATATCAGCCCTTATTGTAGTTGTAAAATCAGCAGGAATATCAACCTTATAGCTAGCCTCCCCAAATTCAAGCAGTTCTTCTCCACCAAGACTAACAAATTCTCTATCTTTCTTAACACCTTGTATCTCAAACTCATTCTTCCTATCCAAACTACTCAACCCAAAAGCACTTCCACTAATCCCACTTAAAGATCCAATCAATCCACTTCTAGGTACAGTAAATTCCCCATTATTTAATAAACTCAAACTTATCAAAAAAGTTTCTTGATTATTATCTAAAACACTTACTGGTGGTTCTCCTTCAATAAAAGCCACATCAACCCCAGAAGTCCCTCCAACAAATGCCCCCGCTGGTTTTTGATCCTGATCCCCAATCTGCTTGCAAGCACTAGTCAAAGCAGCCAAAACAAAAAAAACCATCAAAATTCTCTTCATCTTTTTAACCTCTTTTCATCTAACTTCTTTTCATTTTTCCATATCTCTCTTCATATTTAAATTTAACTATCTCGCTATCAAAGATATTCCTCCTATACTACTCACATATTCATATCCATATCTCATCTCAATATCAATATTAAAACTTTTCAAAGTTCCAGCTTCAATATAATTACTCTTACACTTTACCTCTACTTTATTTTCTTTATTACTAAATTCAATATCCAAAGAATCTGAATCTTTCATCTCAGAATCTTTTGAATTGCATCTAAACTCTAATTCTCCCTCTCTAGAATTTATTAAAAAATTCAAAACACTATCTCCATTCCTATTAACAACTTTTCCTCCCCCTAAATTCTCAATAACAATATCCAAATTAACAACGATCTCATTTTCTCCAACAGCAATTATCTCTTTCTCAACTTTAGTTACGCTAACTGGCTCATAATTCACACCATCTCCCAATCTTTTCCCGCTTATAACCTCCATTACTGTTCCATCCCTAGGATAAACTAAATTCATATTAAAATTATTTCTAGCTTTATCATCGTAATTAATTCTAGCAAAAAATTGCACGCTCTCTCCAATCTCTACATTCCTATAAGAAAAAATTCCAAAAAATATATCTTCTCTTCCATAAATTCTTCTTCCATTGCTCTCTTCAGCTCTCCTTATTCCAACAATCCTATCAGTCTCATCAACAAACCCTCCTTTCTCCTCACTAGTCACACTATCCCAAACATCCAACTCAACTTGCATATCTTCCATATTGTAATTTCTCAACTCTACAGCAACACTAAATACATCCGCAATCTCTCTTGGCGGTGTCCCTTCTCTATACTCAACAACAACCCCTTTCCCAGCTTGATACAGCGCATCCTCAAATAATCCTTTCCTCTCAACATCTTTAGCGCAACCTACCAAAAAAATTCCGAAAACAAAAATCAAAATTAAAAATTTAATTTTATTAATTTTATCTTTCATACCGCACTCACTTTTTTCCTCACATTAAACACATCCTTTTTCTCAACGCTATAATCATAAACAACACTCGCGCTTATATCATCATGCTGTCCCTCTAATTCCCTAGGCTCATTAATCTTATACTCACAAATAAAAACAGGTTCATAATTCTCATCCTTGCTTATTCTCTGATTCATCAACGAAATAAATTCCTCACTCGATCTCATAAATCCATTCTCTTCATTAAACCCCTCGCAATCCAAAACCTCAAAGTTCTCGGGAAATCTCAACAAAATACTCCTCACATTAGAAATTTTTCCATTCCAGTCACTTCTCCTATTTAATTTTCCTTCAACATTATAACTCCCAATCTCAGTTTGTGGCTGCACACTTGTCTTCAATGAAAGCAAAGTAAATCCACACCCTTCAACGCACTCAGAATTCACTCTCCCCTTCTCAACATCTTTATCCTTAACAAATTCAAAATAATCTTCTCCCCTCTTATCACTTCTTATGTTATAAACTTTTAACCTTGATCTTGTTATAAAATCAGTATAGCTCCCAACTATCAAAATATTATAACTTCTGTCCTCCTCCAATCCACTAACACTTGGCAAATCACAACTCAACCTTAAATTTAATTCCTGATTTTCCTCAACAATAACATTACTCCCTTGATAACCATCAACACTTACCTCTCCATTCAAACTCTCATTCTCAAATTTCCTTGAACAAAAAAAGCTCACATTACCATCTCCTTTTTCAGGACCATTCACCCTAGCCTCAATATAAAAATCAATCTTTCCTTCCTCAAAAAAATCCCTTCCCTCAGTTACAGAAGTAAAAATAATTCCTTTAGTAGCCTTTGCTTTCACAGTTGGATTTTTCCATGAAGCATATTCAAAAGCCCAAGTATTTATTACCTCATCCAAATGAGTTATCTTGTACCAAAAACTCTTTCCAGCTGTTGTTACTCCAATATCTTCCAGTTCAACCTTGCCCTTCTCAAATAAAGTCTTTAATCCTTCAGCTTTATAAACATTGTAAGCAAAATAAAAAACAATCACAGCAATAGCAAGAATTACAATAGATCCTATCAAATTCCTCAAAGTCTTTTTATGATATCTAGTAATTCCAAAACCCCCAGCCTCAACTCTCTCTTCTTCTAATTTCCCTCTCTTCAAAAACTCTAACCTAGCCTTCTCTTCTTCTCTAGCTTCATATCTCGCTAGTTGTCTTTCTTCTCTCCTCTCTCTTCTCCTCTCTTTCAATTTCTCAAAAACGTTACTAATCAAATTAAAAAATCCCATCCTCTCCCCCTAAGCCAAAGATACCTCTAAATTAAGAATCTCAAATTGCGTTTCAGGTATTACTTTAATTACATTTTGCCCATCTGTCACAAAGTCTGTTATATCTAAACCCTCCCTATCCAAAAAAGTATCTATATAAACAGGAAATCCATTTACAAAAATTGTTCCAGCCTTCCTTAATCCATCATCTAAAAACAATAAATCCATTAAAACATGAGCCCCACTATCAATTGCACCTAAATCCACAACTTGTAAAGTAAAAAAGTATCCTGGAAAATTACTTCTCTCAATAGCTCCCTGAACTAAAACTTGTTCCAAAACATATCTCCCTTTATCTATCCTAAACTCTAGTACATTTCTCCCTTCAACTAATTCAACAAGATTAATTCCAATACTAACCTCTCCAGCATCACATACAACTAACCCCTCATGAATAACTTTTCCATTCAACACAACTTGCAAATTTCCATTTTCTCTAGCAGTAAAGCAATTAACAAAGAAATACAATGTCATGCTTGCTAAATTATCTCTCTCACCCTTACCCAACACAAAAGCCCTTGCCTCTCTGCTATTCTCGCTTCTAATTTCTTTACTCACAATTATATCACTCAACTCATAACTATTAGTTGAAATCCATTTGTCTCTTTCAACACTAAATTTAATTCTATTTACATTCCCAATCAAGCTCTTCGCTAATTCAATTGGCAAGTCACTTGTTTCTATCTTCCCATCAAATATCTCATTCCCATTTAATTCAATAACCAAATTCCCATTCCCAACCCTCTTTTTAATAAAAAACAATAATTTTACACTCTCCAAATTTCCCAAGTCATTAACATTAAAAATCAATTCCTTTTCCTCACTATCAAACAAACTATCACTTACAAAAATATTTCTAGCCAGCATCTCATCTTCATCATCAACAACAGAAAACAAATTTACAGATGCTAAAGGCCTATCAACAACCTCAGCTAAAAAAGGACTCACCAACCCAGGACTCTCACTTAATAAAGTTCTAAATTCCCTTCCAGAAATCCCACTATAACTTGGAGCCCTATCGCCAAATCCCCCCCCGCTTGTTCCCTGTAACAATTTCTCTTTCTCCTGCTCAGGCAACAATAGTATATAAATCAAAATAAAAAGCGCAATCATAGCTATAAAACCAGCAACATTACCTTGTCCCTTCCTCATCTTAACGCCTCAAAAAAATCATGCTATCATATTATATAAATCTTATTATCTCCAAAAATCAAAAAACATAACCTAAATTTTTATTAAATACATACTAAATCTCCTATTTTTTACTGACCACTCGGCAGTAAATAAAAATAGAAAAGTTTAAAAACCGTAAATCGCGAAAAAATATCATGGCAATCGACTGGGTAAGAATAGATGAAGATAGTGATTTCTCAAATCCAGAACAAGCTTCAGCTAGATTAAAATATTCTGGAACATCAAGGGTTAAACTTGGTGCACATCAATTAGTTAGTATGTATCGCAATAATTTAAGAACTGCAGTACCACAACCATTTACTGTTATAAGAGTGGGTAAAAAAATAGAGCAGGGGCAAGTTCTTGAAGAAGCAACAGAGCAAGAAGCAGCTCTTTTAGCAGAGGCTCTTTACTTACCATTACCAAAACAACCTCAAGCTGAACCAAAAAGCTTGGAAACACCAGAGCCAGGTCCTTCATTACCAACAGGACAAGATAGAAGAGCTAATCTTGAATTAATTGTTAAAAGAGAACCAAACGCAGATCCTTCAGCACCATTTAAATATGATGCTTTCTTAAATGCTACTGGAAATCCTTTATATATAGCATGGGTTGTTAACCTTTTAATTGGAGATAAACTGCCTGTTCCTCAATATGGCAATGGTGGCCGTGCAGGCCGAGGTCAAGAGGTACAGCAATAACCTCAATCACAACATCAAATAAAGATAATTTGACATCACTCACAAGTAATTATAAATAGAAAGGTTTATATACTAGTTCTTACTGCTAAATATAAGGTGGTTAAAGTAAAATGTCAATTACATGCATAAACAAACAATTTGATAGGTCAAATTACCCAACTGTAGAATTAAGAGCTGTATATACAATTGATTCTCCTAAACATACAACTGACACTATTGTAGCAGCATATGTAGATAAGCTTCATAAAGCAGACAATAAATTAAAAGTAAGATCTGGAAAAATAGCTAGAGGTTTAGATTCAATTACAGGTCAATTAGAAAAATTAGTAATGGGTCTTACTGATGCAAAATGCTTAGGAGGTTTTATTATAAGAGGAGAACCAACAAAAGACAGGGCTGCATTGTTAGCAGAAGAAAAGTCAGGAGCATTAAATGAAAATCTAAGACTTCAAATTCATAAAGAAGATTCATTATATAATGCAGAGCTTTCTGCAAAAGGCTCTGACAGATTTACAAAACAAGTTTGTGAGTTATTTGAAAAAATTCAATAAAATAGGAGGTTAAAAAATGAGAATACCAAAAAAATTAATTCCATATTCATTAGTTCTTCTAGTAGGAACAGGATTAGGAGCGCTAGGTTACAGATGGTTATCAAGAGCACAAGCTCCCCCAGAACTAACAATGAATCCGCATTACATTAGTGACATTGCTAGTGGTCCTGTAGACAACACAATCTTTATAGATGGTAAAGCAAGATATCTCCTTAGAGCAACCAGATCAGGAAATCCAGGAGCGCTAGAAAGAATAGTTAAATGGGAACTTTATCCTAATGGAAGAGTTAATGTTATTGGAGAGCCAGTT
>CAZCNK010000058.1:0-7094 GCA_964500345.1 Candidatus Woesearchaeota archaeon
AAAAATCTTAATGACAGATAACTTTGAAAAGAGGATTTTAATATATGCTTTTATTATACTTTTAGTTTCTTTTATCGTCTTTAAATATGGAAATCTAAATCTAAACCTAAATCCAATTCCTGAAATTGGAATTGAGCAAAAATTGCAGCTAGAATTAAAATACCAGCAAAATCCTCAAGGAACTCAATTGTTCATAAATGTAAAATGTGAATCAATGCTTAAGCCAATTTCAAAAATAACAGGAGCGCTTTTTGGAGTTGATCTTTGCAAAAAAACTAAATAATGCTAAATTGTTAAATATGAACATCAAATATAATCTTAAAATAGTTCTAAATAACATTTTTAGCTAATAACTCTACTATCACAAAAGTTATATAGAAAAAAATCAAAAATAAACCCTCTTTTTGAGTTAATACTTGTTTATTTTTTAATATTACTATTGCTATAAGAACTGACAAAATCATGAAAGATCCGCTTACTAAAAGAATAGATCTATCAAGAATAATTGGACTTATTAAAGCAGTAATCCCAATTATCAAAGTGGCATCTATTATTACATTGCCTAGAATATCCCCTAAGCCTAATTCCTCATGACCTTTTTTAATAGCCTGTATTGCAAACATAAATTCAGGCAGGCAAGTTCCAAGAGCAATCAAAATCAAGCCTATTAATAAAGGGGGAGTGTAAAGATCAATTGCCAGTAATGATGAAAATTTAACTACAAAATTTGCTGTAATAAATAAGACAATTATACTAATTAAAAAAAGAAATATATTTTTTATAAAACCTTTCTCAGAAATATGCTTATATGTTTTAAATTTTATTCTTTCTTTTATCAAATGGTGAAAAAAGAATATACATGATAACGCTAAAGCTAAACCATCTGATCTAGAAATAACCCCGTCATAAGCTGTAATTATGGGCAATAAACACAAAATTATGTAAACAGAATCATGACCTATAGATTTCTTATCAATTTTTATTTTACCGCCAACTAAAATAACCAAACCCAAAATTAAAGTTAAATCTGCTATATTTGATCCAAGTAAAGTTCCAAACCCAATTTCAGGAGCTCCTTTTAAAGCAGAAACAATGGCAACAAATGTTTCTGGAAAAGAAGAAACAATTCCAATGATTAAAAAGCTTATTAAAAATTCGCTGATCTTTAATTGTCTAGCTACTTTTGCTATATATCTTATAGCATATCCCGCACTCTTAACTAGTACAATACAAGACAATAAAAAACCAATTAAGTTTATTAACACCATCTTTTTTCAAAAAGAAAAAGAAAATAGGAATATATTAATTTTTTGATTTGAATTTAAAATTAAAAAAGAAAAAATCTATTATTTTAAACTCATTTTTTTTCCAAAGTTATTTCTATGGTTGAAACCCTGATCGTCTTTCCTTCTTTACTCTCAAACTGTTCACTGTCAATTTTTATGTCTTTAATCCCAATTTGGTTCTCTAAGAATCTCTTCGCTGAGACTTCAGCTATATCAACTGCTCTGCTAATAAATTTCCCCCTTGCCTTAATTACCAATTCATCTGCTCCTTGTGTAGTAAATTGCATAACTACGCCGGTGACGTAATGCACGCCAGTTTAGGCTTTACTCTCTAAACCAGTTTCATGAACGGTTTTGCACCGACGAAAATTGTATGCTCGTCATGCTCTCTAGCTCTTTCTGTATTTTCTGTCATTTTAAGCCTCCTAAGTTTTAATTTTTATAAATCCAATGCCATTCTGTCAAAAAATATCTAGTTTAATACAATTTGTTTCTTTATATTTAAATTTTTGCTCTTTCTTCAATTATTCTTTATTTTTAAAGTTAAATAATATAACTTAAAAGCCAATTTTTATAACTTTAGATAGATAATAATCTTTAAATATATAAATTCTCTTATTAGATATTTTATAATCTTTAAAGACTTAAATTAGTTATTTAGTTATATTACCTATTTTAGAAATATTTAAATACTAATTAGTTAAATGACTTAACAGGGAATTGGCATGGCATTTAATAGAGAAAAAAGATTTGTATTAGTTACTTATTCAACTAGGCATCTAGAGAAAAAGGATAAGGTTAGATTCTTTTATGCTATAAAAGGAAGATATGGAAGTCAAGGAGTTATTAGATTATATAACATAGAGCAGCTTGCAAAGACTGTCTTTCTAGTGCCCATTAATAATATTAATGATGTAAAGAGTTTTCTAGAATTTTGGAAATGCAGCTATAAAACCAGAGAGGTGAGTATTAATGAGTAAGTTAATGAGTAGGTTAAGGAACAAGCTAAGATTAGCTTTCTTTGTAATATTATTCATCTTTTTAATATCTACATCTATAAATGTAACTGCAGTTAATTTAAATTTAACAGATTTTAATGGAAACTTCTATGATGGTTTTGAATCAGGAACTCTTGCTAACTGGTCTTTATACGGAAATGGTAATGACTGGGAAATTCAAAATGATGACCCTTTTAATGGTACGAATTATGCAAGGGCAAGGGATACAGACGGATCTAGTTACCTAGAGCTTAATATTAGCACAATAAACTTCACTAATATCTCTATAAGTTATTATAGAAAGGTACAAAATTTTGATGCTAATGAATACCTTGCAACAGAATGGTTTAATGGAACAAGATATAATTTATTAGAAAATGTTAGTTCTGGAAGTGGCTATATATTTGCAATTTTTAATTTGACAGATAGTGCCAACAATAATAGCAAGTTTACTTTAAGGTTTGCTTGTAAAAATGATCATTCAAGCGAAAAATGCGCAATTGATGATGTAAGAATGAATGGAGTAAGCACTATAGACACTGAAAAACCATATTTAATCAATTTAAGTGTTAGTATTATAAATGGCTCTTATTATTCTGGTAGTGTAATTGAATTTAATGTTTCTGTTTTTGATAACTTTGGGATTGGAAATGTATTAATCGAATTCAATGGAGCAAATTATAGCGCAACAAACATTAGTGAGGTTTATAGCTATAGATCAAGACTTGGTGCAGGGACTTACACTTATAGATGGTATGTAAATGATTCGTCCGGTAATTTAAATTCTACAGAATTGCAAAGTTATACAATTTTAAAAGGAATTAATTCTTGCACTATTTCAATTACTCCAACTTCTCCTATAGTTTATTCAATACAAAGTACAGCCTCAGCATCTTGCAATTCAACAGAATCTCAAATTTCTTTATTTAGAGATAATATCTTAGTAACAAATCCAGAAATAATAACTCTAGCAGCAGGGCAATATGCATATAAGACTAATTCTAGCGAATCTCAAAATTATACTTATGCTGAATCTGCTTCATCATATACAGTTAATAAAAATCAAAGCATTGTCAGCTTAAAAATAAACGATGAAAGTTCAAATGTGACTATTAACGAAGGAGAAAGTATTAATTTGTCAGGAAGTTTAATAAAAGGTAATAATATTATATATTTATATAAAGATAATTCTTTGTTGATAAGTGGATTTTCTCCAGTTTCAATGTTTCACAAATTTGAAAATTCAGGATTATTTAGAATAATCTTAAACTACGCTGAAGATCAAAATTACTCCTCTTCATCAGAAGAATTTTATGTAACCGTCAATAAAATAATAACAGCTTCTAAAAGTATTGGCTCCTCAGATACGGGATTTGGTGAATTAAAAAAAGGAGAGAATATTAAAAGATCTGCTGAACTTTCACGATCAGAAGGAATTTCAAGATCTCAAGAAAAAACTGGAACAGCAGCTGAAACAAGTACTGAGTCTAGATCTCAAAGCCCGTCTATTCCGCCAATTACAGGCAGAGCAGTATCGCCACAATCAGGAATTATCCCATCAGCAACTGGAGGATTTTTCAACAAACTCTCAGGCTCATTTATTGGCCCAATCAAAAAAACAGGAGTGAATTGGATTTTATTCTTGATATTGATTCTAGTAATCTTGTATATTGCAAAGAAAACCAAAGAAGTTGGATTCAGGGACTTAACATTTAGAACGAAAGATAATATGAGAAAAGTATTTAAAGAAATTCCAAGACTAATTAATAAAGAAAACCAAAGTAAAGGAGATATAAAAGGGGTAAAAGTGAAAGAAAAAAAGATTTCTTTAGATGACCTAAAGGTTTTTTTCCCAGAATCTTACAAAGATATAACTGAAAAAGGCTATTTAAAGAAAAAAGAAACCGAAATAGGAGATGTTCAAAAGTATAAAAAAGAAATTCCAGTTCCAGAGCTTAAAAAATATTTTCCAGAAACTATTGGTAAAGCAAAACCAAAAAAGAAAATCGAAGGATCAGTAATGCTTGTTTCTAAATTCAAGAAAGATGAATTTATGGAAGGACTAGAAGATTATGGAATCATTGAAACTGAAAGTTATCCCATAAAAGAAAAATTAAAACCTGAAATTTCACGCGATGTTAAAAATGAGTTAACTCCTGAGAGAAAGATTAATAAGGAAGAAATAAGTAAAGATAAGATAATAAATGACTTGAAAGAGGTGTTTGAAGTTGGGTAAAATAATTGGTGTAATCTCTATCAAAGGGGGAGTTGGAAAAACGAGCGTTGTTTCTAATTTAGCTGCTGCTCTTACCTCATTCAACAAAAAAGTATTAGTCATAGATGCAAATTTCTCAGCCCCAAACCTCGCTCTACATCTTGGCCTTACAAAACCAGAAGCAACTATTCATGATGTCTTATCAAATAAAATTGATCCAGGAGATGCAATTTATGAATATGATAAAAATCTTCACTTAATTCCTGGAGCTTTTGTCTATGAAAAAATAAATCCTCTAAAATTAAGAGAAAAAATAAATAAATTAACAGAATTTTATGATGTAATATTAATTGATTCTTCTCCAAATTTAAACAATGAAATGTTAGCTACTATTATAACAAGTGATGAATTGCTAGTTGTTACAAGTCCTGATTACCCAACTTTGAGTTGTACAATTAATGCTGTTAAGATTGCTAAGGAGAGAAAATCAAAAATAGCTGGCTTAGTCATTAACAGAGTTCTTGGGAAAGATTTTGAATTAACAATTGAAGACATAGAAAAAGCAACCAAAGTTCCAGTCTTAGGTTATTTGCCAGAAGATCACGTAGTTCATGAGTCTATTGCAAATACAACACCAGCAACCCTTTACAATCCTAATAAAGATATTTCAATAGAATATAAAAAATTAGCTGCTGCTTTGCTAAATGAAGATTTTGAAGATACAAGATTTTTATCTAAGTTAAAAAGACTTTTAAGAAGAGAACCTAGAAAGGATGAGATTAATAGAGATTTACTAAGGGAAGGAAAGTTGTACTAAAAATTCTATTTTTTAAACTTTTTTAGAATATAAATTAATCTCTCAATTTTTGAATGTGAATAAGAAACCGGAATGTAAACTTATCATAAATTTTTTCTAAATCAATAGAGAAATTATTCCTGAACTTCCTCAGTTTGAGTATCTCTATAAACTTGAGCAAAAGCAGGAGTTACAACAATCCAATCTTCTGTGACTCCAGCTATATCCCCTTCAATAGCATCGCATGTCTTTTTTATCTTATTAATTGCCCTCTTTAACTCAACTATGTCTCTATCTTTTAAAGGCTTAATATTAATCAAGGCAATAGTATAACCTTCTCTTAAAGCATCTAAACAATCCTTAATATCACCAAACTCAGAAATTACAAATGACTTCACAAAAATCTTGGCTCTTTTTCCAATATCTTTAGTAGTATCAATCTCAACAAAATCGCTCTCATACTCATCCTCATATTCTTCTGTAGGGGCTCCCAAGCCCAATCTCTCTTTAAGTTTAGAAAACAAGGCCATTTTCAGTTTTTAACCTCCAAGTTAACACTAATCATCGTTACTAAATACATGAGTTAATATATAAATATTTCGCTATTTGCTTTCCTACTTGCTCTCTAGTCTGCTAACGATATTCCATATTTGTGTCCTAGTATATGGTGGTAAATTTGGGTCATCACTTAAATCATCTAATTCCTGCAAAGCCTTGTCAATCTTCACTTCCATTGACTTCCCATTTTCCTCGCTTAAAGCTGTAATAGCAACCTTCACCTTGTCTCTAACATTTTTCGGCACTGATCTGTCTTGCTCAATAACAACAAGAACGTTTATCACTTCAGAAATTTCCATTTTTACAACCTCTTTATTCTTCTTTAACAGTTTCAACGATTAATTTTTGCAATTCTTCAGCTCTTTCCTTAATCTTGCCTTCTTGCTTCTCAATGTTTTTAATCCTTAATTCCAATATTTCTTTTTTAGACATCAAATCTTTTTTTAAATCTTCTTTTTTAGCAACAACCATCAAATTACCAATAACCTTAAAAGGATTCTCGCCAGTTTTCTCCAACTCTTTCAGAGCATTCTCTATCTCTATTAATTGCATCTGAAAATTTTGTCTTTGTAGAATAAAGTTCTGCAAATTCTGCTCAAGTAATTGCAATTGCGCAATATTCTGTTCTGTTTCTTTTGATATTTTCATTCTCACACAGCCTTAACCTTAACAGCAATCTTAGTTGGTTTATACAAGATCTTAGCGCCACAGTAAGGACATCTTATCTTTTTCTTTACATATTCTTGCTTAACTTCTTTCCCGCAAGTAAAACATACATAATCAGTCATTTTATAAAATTTACGCTCCAATTTATGCAATAACTAATTTGCTTAATCTTTTCTAGTTTGTTTTTAAAATTTCTCAAATTTCTCAAAACTATTCTAAGCTATAAGCCTTTCCAGTGAACTTCGATCCACACTTCTTACAAAGATAAACTCCTAATGAAATTCTTTTAGCTCTTCTTTTTTTGCAATAAGGACAAAGTTGTTTTTTCCTCTGCAATTTCTCAATCTCAGTCACTAACGCCCTTACTCTTTTTCCATATCTTGCTCCATATCTCCCAGCAGACCCAACCTTCTTTGTCTTCATCTTAATCTATGCTATTGTTTTAAAAATTTTTCTATTTTATTTATCAAAAATTCCCTCAAAAAATGGGGGTACTCGGATTTGAATTCCTCAAATATTCTCATTTCTTGAGATATTTACCGAGGTCGCGGCGTCCCAGGCGCCGAAGGATAATT
>CAZCNK010000059.1:0-7093 GCA_964500345.1 Candidatus Woesearchaeota archaeon
AAAAGAGATAACAAGGAAAAATTTATTAGATGTTTGGGGGATTGGACCTGAGACTGCTGATTCAATTTTGTTATATGCATATAAGAAACCAATTTTTGTAATTGACGCTTACACAAAGAGGATAATGAATAGAATTGGGTTTAGGGAAAAAAATTATGATGAACTGCAATTATTATTTATGAATAGTTTGCCGAATGATTTTAAGTTATTTAATGAATTTCATGCCTTGCTAGTTGAACATGGAAAAAATATTTGCAAGAAAGAGCCTTTATGTGAGAATTGTTCTATTAATTTGATGTGTCATTATTATAAGAAAAAGCACCATAAGAAATAAGCAATATAAAATAATAAATAAAAAGATAAAAAGAAAAAGTTTATTAAAAAACTAAACCCCTACCTGATTCGTCTAGTAATGTAGCAACCCAATCTATGAAACCGTCTTCTCTATGGCTATATGACCCTTCAAAAGTTGTTGGTTGGCCATCTGTAACTGTAATGTTTCCTTGAAAGGTCTTTGCTACTGGATCGAATGTTCCAACTAGGTCAGCTGTTCTTGTTAGCTTTCCTCTTGGTCCTCTGTGCCATTGACTTCCTTCCATGAATGGAAAACCATCTCTAACTCCAAATTCTCCTGAAATGAAATCTATTGGCTGACCTTGAACAAAATCCTGACTCCACATTAAGAAATTCTTTGTATTATTTGAGTCAGATCCTTGGCTAAATGTGTTTAGCATATTAACTCTCTTATGCAAATTTGTAATAGAATTTTTCTGATGCAATGCATATGCCCCTGAAGAAACTACTGCCAAAGCTAACATCAAAGTTATCAATACATACGCTATCTTTTTCATTTTACGCCTCCTCCGCATTTTTTATTTATATTTTATTATATTTCTCATCTCTTTTAATTTTTTAGATTTGAGATAGGTAATTACGAGGTTTATTTATAAAGACTCTTGCAAAAATTTCTTTGATGAAACTTTAAAATACTTTAAGAAGGTTGAATTTATTTAAACAGGTCAAGGATTATATTTTTGTCATTTATCTGAAATTTGCCATCTTTGAATTTTCCTAGATAAAGACCTATTGATTTTATTTGTGGGATTTTTGACAAATCTATCTTATTTATATCTTTGGAAATCATGAAAATGCTTTTGTTTTGCTTAAAGAATAGGAAATTCCTTATTTTTTCCTTATAATCTTTTAATTCTGGGATTATCCTTTGAATCCTTGAAATTGAGATTTTTTTCATTTCTTCATTTTTATTTCAATCATCAAATTTTAATACGTTGTGATCTTTATTGTTTTCGCGTTTCTTCTTATATTTTCTTTTTTAACCATGGATCTTAATAAATCATTTATATCTGTAAATTCCCTTTCTTTAATTACATAAGCTCTATCATTTTTAACATGGATATTTTTATATTTTTTCTTGAATTTTCTCAAGGCGTTTTTTTCTGCCAATGGTGGACCAAGATGAATTTTTGTTTTTGACAACTTTTTTGGATCAACTATATAATAAAGGTTTGCTATCTTTTTATCCTTATCATAATCAAAAACTGAGGAGATTAATTTAAATTCATTTAATTTAATTGCCTTTGAAATTGAGTTAAATATTTTCAACATTTTTGCTCCAATAACATCTGGCTTTCCACTCTTTGAAATTATTTTTACTGTTACTAATCTACCTTTCTTTTTTAATTTCTCTAGATTAATTTTCCTCTCTTCAAAAAATTTAAGGGATGGATTTTTTAGAAACTCTCTACAAATTTTTATAAATAGATTGCATTTTTCTTTTGACAAGGCAGCTGCAGCATTTCTATCAGGTTGAACTGGGTCTATTAAAATTAATGGAGAAACTTTTTTAGATGGGTTTAGAGCGAGAGCCTTATCTTTATTTCCAATTATGGTTTTGGTTTTTGAATTCCATTTTGAAGCAGCTTTAACTAGATTAAAAAAAGAGCCATAATATACTACCAATAGTTCAAGTGCATAACCAGAAAATCCCCTTATATAACTTTCAGCACCGTATATATCATTAGCTTTTGTAAAAGCTTTGGCTAATCTTATTTCATCAACAAGATTTTTATGTTTTTTAACAAATTCCACGTGCAATTTTGAAAAATCAGTTAAATTCATAGCTTGTTCAGGATTTTTAATGTCTAGAATAGGAACTATCTCAAATGTATAATTTTTGTATTTTATTTGGAAATAATCTCTTGAACCATGAATTCTAGTTAATTTAAATTTATTTTTTAGATTTTTTAATAGGATTTCTGATAATATTTTAGATTTGTTTTTGTATTTGCTATAGTTAAACATAACATAAATATCAATATCATGAGTTCCTTTAAGCCATGTATCTTTAGCTCCTGATCCCCCAAGAATTGCCCTTGCTCCTTTTATTTTGATTTTTGAAAGAACTTCATTTATTACACTAAGAACTAGATTTTTCTCTTGCTTAGATGGTTTAATTCTTGATAGCATTTTTTCTTTGTCGAACATAAATAAAGTTTTGAGATATAGCAATATAAATCTTTTGTATGATTATTCGAGTGGTTAATAAATCTTAATTTGAGAAAACTGAATTATCTTTTAATTTCCCATAAAAGATCTCCTCTCTTTAAGGCATGTGCTCCATTAGAAACTAACTGTCGTAGTTGACTTCCTTTATGTTGTAACTCATATCCTTTTTCTTTTACTAATCTATCTAAATATTTCCCCCAAAAAAAATCAATCATTACAGCCTCACTTGGATGATATTCACTTAAATCAAAATCCCAATCAATTTCTAAAAGAGTCTCAGCACATGGAGAGATCATACCAAGCATTCCTGTTGCAGGAGGACTTACATTGAGCGCTATAGCATTTCTAAGCATATCAATAGGGTAGTCTGCAAGAACCTCATGTATGATTCTTGGCTTTTCTAATTTAAGGGGATTACCATTAACTGGCATTAAAATGTGCTCATGATATTTTAAAAAGAAATCTATTAAATGTTTTTCCATATTTTTCCTTACTTCTCTAGATTCTTTTTCTCTTATATTAGACCAATCTTGACTTAAATTACAAGGGATATTCTCTCCTATTCTATCGTAAACTAAGCATATTGAATCATATAAAGAGATGGGAGAACCGCGAGGATTCCATTTCCATCCATCAAGTATTTCATCAAAAGTTAATCTTGTTTGTAGATGGTATAATCTCTCACTTATCAGCCTAGTAAATGATATGCTTGCATCTCTTTGAACAAGCTCAACATGAGCCCCATGTGAATGAAAACCTTCTAGAAAGCACCATAATGCAATACCTGGATAGATAGGATAACTGAGACGCCATGCAAGCTCGTGTAATTCTCTACCAACAAAATCATGTAATTCTTCTTCTAAACTTTTCATGTCTTTATTATAAGAAGAAAAGGTTTAATAATTTTTCTAAAAAAACTGGATGTAAATAAATGACAATACGTGTGTGAAAAAATGTGTGTGAAAAAAATTCGGTTTTCTCGGAATTTTTTTGCTATTTTATTTAAATTCCGTAAAAAATTCAATTTTTTTGAAGGATTTGTTGCTATTTATGGAAAGATTTCGGATTTTTCTCAGAAATTTTCTTTAAGTTTAAAATATTTAATTTTTTATGTTAAATTTAAGATATATTCCAAGGAAAATTTTGATTATTGGAGGGGGTCTTGCCTTTTTAAGTTCTATTTATCTTATTAAAGGTTGTGCAAGAAGAGAGAGTAGTTTGAGCTTGTATGAAAGAAATCTCAATGC
Organism: Candidatus Woesearchaeota archaeon; assembly: GCA_964500345.1. Taxonomy (GTDB): domain Archaea; phylum Nanobdellota; class Nanobdellia; order SCGC-AAA011-G17; family UBA489; genus CAZCNK01. Next base: position 3,774 of record CAZCNK010000059.1, read on the forward strand.
TTTAGAAGAAATTTTAAATGATGAAGATTTTTTGAGAAATTTTCGTGAGAGCCATGTTTATAGAAATGAGCAAGGCAATCAAGATAATTATGCAAGAAATGATGAAATTTGGAATTCTCTTGAAGAAAAAGAGAAGATTGAGGTTCTTGAGAGGGCTTTAATTTACAGGATTAGAAAAACTGGAAGAGATATTAGAGATTGGTCTAGAGAGAATTTAGATGATATGGTTAATTCTATATTTGGTGGTCAAGGTGGTCAAAATGGGGGTAATTAAAGGGTCATTTTCAATAGGAAAATATCTCTTGGTTTTTGGACTAGGGATTTTTGTTGGGTATTCCTATAGAAAATTCATTGAAGCTGATGATAGATATGATGTTACGAGAATTTCTAGAGTTCCTTATTTGGTTGATAAGGTAAGCAAGGAGAGATTAGTTATTTTGGAAGATGAATTCCAGGTTGGAAGCTTGGAGCATAGAGTTGAGGGGATTCTAAGAGATCCTAATCTTGTTAAGAGCATTGAAAATTTAAGAAGGAGGTATGAAAAATGAATTTGCCTAGTATAAGAATAAATGGTGGTTTATATCCGAGCCATAGACAAGTGCTCGGAGATCTTAAGGAGAAAAAAAGGGAATTGAGAGATGTTACGAGAGTGATAAGATCGGAAGTTTCATCTTTTGGCCAGTTTAGAGATCTTTTTTATAATAAGGGAGTTGATCTTAGAGTACTTCTTGAGAGGCAATTAGAGATAATGCAATTTATGACTGAGGCTTTGAAACAGATGAGGGGGGATTATGGAAGTAGCAGAGAGCAATTAATTGCTTATGTTGAGGGAAGATCTTCAAATATTGAGAAGTTATTAGAGTTAGAAAAGGAAGAAGAAAGAATTGTTGATGCTGAGGATGAAGATGGTGAAAAGAATTTTGATGGAAGGGATTTGACCTCGAAGGTTAGAAGGCAGAGAAATTTAAGGAGGAAAGCTCTTGTAAGGAATGAAAGAGAAATGTCTGGGGTAGTTAGGAAATTTAGGGTTAATAATAGTACTCAGTACATTAGAGAAGCTGATTTTTTGTTGGAAAAAACAACTAATTGTGAAAATAAACTAGCTTTAGTTGCAGAGGTATTTGAGGATGAAACTGAACATTTACAAGCCACTTATCTCGCTTATGTGAATTTCATAGAAGGTGGAAGAAAAGGCAGAGTGATAAGAATGATGAAAAGGCAATTAGGAGATACTATGGTTAAGGTGTATGATGCTGTTGATAGAGGGGTAAATGAGATTGACATGCTGTTTAGAGAAAGCAGATTTCCTAGAATTTTTAATAGGAAAACCTTATCAGATTATCTTTAATTTTTTTATTATACGGAGAAAAAAGAACAAGAATATTTATAAAGTTCAAGATGCTAATAAAAACCATGAACAAAAAAGGTCAAAAATATTTACTGTGGATAACTTTCTTTATTTTAATAGCTCTTGCTGTATGGTTAATTGTTAGACTTAGTGGTTAAAATGTTAGATTATACAAAAAATTGGAATATTGTAAAGATTTTTGAGATGATTTTAGTTATATTTGGTTTATTTATTTTGTATCAAATAATTAAAAAAATCTTTGGTGGATCATTAACTGTTGAGGATATGATTATTAGCTTACTTGTATTTAATATTGGGGCTACATTTACGATAGGAATTATGTTTGCTCAACTTAAATCAGATCTAAATTATTTAAGAGATCAATTTAAAAGCTATACTATTTATTCAAGTAATAGATTTTCTAAAATTGACGATCGATTGGAAAAGATTGAGGATAAATTGATAAGGTAGAAAAGCTCAAGTGAGTGCATCACAAAATATTTAAGCTTGCAAAACATTAAAAAAATATGATAGAGGAGTTTAAATTTGGGCTGTTTAAAATAAATGGAAAGCAGTATGTTGATGATATTAAGATAATTGAGAATAAGGTTAAATACTGGCAAGATAGAGATAAACATACTCTTAATATAGATAATATAAAAGACATTCTTGATGCAAATCCTGAATTATTGATTGTTGGAATTGGGGCATCTGGATTATTGGAAGTTCCAGATCAATTGAGAACAGCAATAGCTGTTAAAAGGATTAAATTAATTGTTGATAAGACACCTAAGGCTTGCGAGGCTTATAACAAAGCAATTTTACAAAAGAAAAGGGTAGCTGCTATTTTTCACGCAACCTGTTGATAATACTTCATTTTTTTATTTTTGTTTCATTCTTGATTTCTTTTTCAAGAATTATAGGACCAGTATAGCCACATTTTTTACAGTAATATTGGCCGGTAATTGCGCCAGCATAATAATCTATTCTGTCTGATTTGCATTTTGGGCATAATTTTATTTTCATCGTGATTACTTTTAAGAGATTTATAAGTTTAAGTACTTAATTATTTACGTGCTTAAGTTAAGATAAAAATCTTTTTAAAGCTATACATTGAAATTAGAATAATGAACTTATTAACAGTAATTAAAGTTTTACTTTGGTTTTTTGTAATCGTTATTGGCGTGTGGCTATTTGTTACACTTGGTTTAATCATATTTCTTATATTAAGTATAGTGATATTTTTCCTAGGCTTGATTTTAATTGTATATTTTTATATGAGAAAATTTTTTAGATGAGTCGGGGTTTTTCACATTCATTCATATCAAAATATTTAAAAAGATGCTTTGAGATTTTATTTTACAAGGGCCGGTGGTCTAGAGGAGCTTTTCTTTGAAAAGAAAACCTCGGAAAAGAAATCTCCGGAAAACGGCTATGACATCACCCTTACATCTAAAAGTAAGAACGGTGGAGGTCGAAGGTTCAAATCCTTCCCGGCCCATTTCTTTCAAGGGATATATGATATCTCCGAAAAAGTTTACCGCTTTATAAATACCTATACTTACTCACAAGCTACAAATCTTTTGTGTTATTAATAAACTGTTTAACATTTTGTCTTATTTGAACTGCTGTTAAATCAGTCATCTCAAAAACAAAAAATGTTCTAGAAATATTGACCATCTTAGTAACGCTTTCTCCTTGAGTTATATAGTTAAATGACCACCTTTTAGTTCCATTTATTGAAAATCTATCAAACCTATCTATTTGTTCTCCATTAGTTATATTCCAAGTGTATACTTGTTGTTCCGTATGTATGCCCGCCGATGGAGTTATATCTTGTATACCTTGCTCTATTGCTAAATCACCGCTAGACTCAGTAGCTGCTTTTATTTTAAATGTTAAAATTGGTCTTTGACCAGCTGCATTATCATCTCTTGATGATATTCTAGTGTTGTCAATAGTGCTAGGAGTT
>CAZCNK010000060.1:0-2802 GCA_964500345.1 Candidatus Woesearchaeota archaeon
TTCCATTCACAATTTATTGTTTTAAGTGCCTTTTCATCTTTATCATCATGAGGATTAGGATCAACCCATCTCTTGCAAGTTTTTCCATTACATATACTGCTACTTTGCCCACCACAATTATCTTCTTCACCTGGCCCACCAGTAGCTGGAAATGGGCATTTACAAAAAGATGTTTGACTTTGTGAATCACCTGGTAATCTTAAAGACTCACTAGATTCTCTACTCTGACTTTCTAATCCAAATTTAGAATCCTTATCTAAACTCCTTAAACTAATATCTTGCAGCCTCTTATCGCCAACAACATACCCAGTACTACTAAACTGCAAAAAGAAACCCAAAGCCAAGATAGCAATAATAACAATCACAAAACTCTTACCATATCCCTCTTTTTTCTCAACTTTCATTAAATTCTTTAGAATTTAGAAGATATAAAAATCTTTCTAAAGCCAAATAGAAAGCTTTTTAAATCAAGTTATCACTTTCTAGTAAAATAATATTAAACCTAAACTAATATCTTGGAATTTTTAAAAAATTAAGGTAGAATCAAATGACAACCTATGCATGCAGAAATATTCCAATAGACGCTGAAAGAGAAAAAGAGCTATGTAGAGTTATTCAAGGAAAAATAATAGGTGATAAAGAAAGATCACTAGCAGAATTACTAAGTTTAACAAGACCATTAGTATTTAAAGTTGCATGGAAATATGCTCAAGATCCGCATGAATTTGATAGACTTTCTTCTTTAGGTTTTCAAATATTATCTGGAGCAGCAAAAAGATACGATCAAAGTAGAAATGTAAAATTCTCAACTTTTGCTTATCATATCTTAGATTCTGAACTAAAACACCATCACCACCATAATGAAGAATCCATTCCTGGAGTTAGAATACCAATAAAAAATTTATGGAGATATAGAAAAATAGTGAGCAGAATGAAAGACGATGAAAAAAAATCTAAAGTAACTTCTAAAGAAGCATCATTTGCTGGGCATATTAAAAAAATTTTAGAAACATTATCTTTAGATCATTTACTGGAAATTAATTCTCCTCTATTGGATTCAGTAACTACATATAATGGTATTTATGAGTTTATTAAAAAACATGACACACAAATTATTTTAAATATGATTAGATCCAATGAAAGTTTAACAAAAATAGAATTAGAAGTTTTAGAAATGTATTACTTAGAAGGTCTCACTAGAAAGGAAATTAGTGAAAGATTAAACTTAAAAGTAAAAAGATTACATAAAATAGATGAAATAAGAAATGAGGCATTATTAAAATTAAGCAGATCAGAAAAATTAAGAGCTGAGTTATCTGACAAGATATAAAAAAGAGTATATTAAAAAGTTTAAAAAATTTAAAAATGTAGTTAATATATATTAAAATTCAAAATGAATCCGCTAGAAATAAAAGTTAGAGAAGCCATTGGAGATAACTATGCAAAAAGGGCTAGAATTAATTATCCAAGCATTGTTATAGTTGACAGCTCACTAATGAATGACATCAACGAAGCAATTCTCTTAAATAGAAGTTTGGAAGAAATGAGATCGCAACTACCTTCTTTCTCAGATTTAAGAGCCACAGCAGCAATGCTCATCTCAACTCACTTTCCTATAGAAAAGATTATTGATAAAATAAGAAAAGAATGGACCGCTTATGATGAAAATTTCTTTCAACAATTAATGAGAAATCCTCGCGTAGGAGAGTTTACAGGTATTGTTGCAGGAAATGCTCAAGTCGGCACAAAAATATTAGAGAAAGGTTTAACTCGCGCTGGAAATAGGGCTAAAATAGTAAAAACATTTCTTGAATTAATTGAAGGAAATGATCAAATTACCAACGAATTAATTTATAGAGCTATAAGAAAAGCCTATACTGAACCGGAATACACAGAAAGATTTAGAGAAGATAAGTATAATCCATTATCTATAAACGTTAGAATTTCACCATCTACATTGCCTAACGTAATTAATCAAATACTGTTTGAAACTATGAAAATACATTTTAATAATCAGTTCTTAGAAAGAGATTGCGAGACAATTTATCACTAGAATTCTAAAGAGATTTTATAACACATTAAAAGACACGAGTATAAGATATAATCTGCAGAATGCATACTAAACCTCCGAAAGTGAATTTTAGATTGGGGTATGTACCGCATAATAGAAAAGGATTTAAATAAAGAATTACTAATTTTTAAGTCAAAGAGGTGTTACATTTGAAACTTTCAGATACTCAATATATTATTGCTGCATTTCTAATCCTATTAGTTATTTCCTTAACACCCAATCAAGTATTTGTTGATGGAAAATTTTTTGAAACATCTCAATCTAAGGAAACTCAAGTCAAAGCCATTATGAAAGAAGATGGTGGTGTAGAATTAATAACTGGAAAGCAAATTGATCCTTCAGTCTCAAAGAGATTTGGGCGTATACTTAGAACATCCAATTTTGGCAGGCTTAACCATTTCAATAAATTTTTTAGACGCCTGATGGTAGACCTAGAACTTAATCCAGAAAAAAATTGCCGTTCATTATCTGAACTAATTGATTATTTCAGTTTACTAGACAATGAAGTATTTATATCTCCTGACATTTACCACCAAATTGATTTCTTGCTTAGATTTCTATGGTCAAGATATTGCGGACCACCTCTTCCACCGCCCACACATAACGATAAATGGGTCCCACATCCACACTACCCTCTTCCATTTCCTATTCCTGACAACCCAGTCACAGTTTGGTCTAGAAGAAATCCATATCCAAGAGATGGGCCAACACAACCAGGCTATCCTACCACC
>CAZCNK010000060.1:2812-7088 GCA_964500345.1 Candidatus Woesearchaeota archaeon
CTGACGGCGCGCGAAGCGCGCGGAACTGCCATTCCTCCTTGGGTTTTTATTGAAGGACCAATAACAGGAACGCATTTATTAATTCTTTCTCTTATAGTATGTGGGGTGCTATTAACAATATATGTAGCACCAGTAGCAATAATAGCTCTAAAAGCCTTCCTTGCAACACCTGCCCTAGTTCCTGCAGCTGCAGCATTTGCAATTTTATCTTTTGGTGGTCCATTTAATGATCCAATAACTTTAGCTGATGCAGAAGCTTTAGGAGCTATGGATGTTAGTGATATAAACAACCAATATACACCAAGTGCTTGCCCAGAGCCGACTGAAACTGGTGGCTCCGTAGTATCTGGCCAAGGTGGAGAAGAATATGATCCATATGGTAATCAAGCACCCTCATCTACAGGCAGCACAAACCCATGCACAAATGATCCAGATTTTCTAAAAAATTTAAAGATTTTTGGGGTAGGAGATGAAAATGATATTTTAACTTTACTTCCAGTAGGAGTACCATATAGTCCTAGTCATCCCTTACTAATAGATGACTTCCCTCTTTTTGGGCCCTTCTTTAAAATAGATTTTTCTGAAGCATGTGCTACAAATCCAGGAGGAGTAATAGAAGATGAAATTACAGTTAGTATGGATGGTTGTAATGATGTTAAATTTAAGATAAGATATGATTGCGGAACAGGTCAAGTAACAATCACTCCAACACCTTCTGGGCCATCAACAGGTGGTCATGGTAGTGGCTGCAGAAATACTGGTTCAGGTAGTGAATTAGTTTGTTCTGGTGATTGCCCTCCTAATACACAATGTAAAGCTTCTGGAAGAACATGTGCATGCCTACCAACTGGCGGAGATACAGGAAAAAAACCACCTCCCCCAACAACTGGAAGTGGAGGTTCTGGATTAAGTGGTGATGATGGATCAATACTAAAAAGTAAGGGAATAAGAGAATTAACTGGATTTACTTCTCATACAAGCTATGATCAATCTCATATAATAAGTGACGGCAGTAAAATTAGAATTACCGATACTTATAATGTTGGAGATGATTTTACAAACTATTTCGAACTTGACAATAATGGTAATATTATAAAACAAAATTATATTGATGAATGGAGAAAAGTAGAGACAGTATACAATGGAAAAAATTTAATAAAAGCTTATGACAATTTCGGCAATAAAGTAGATTACATATACGAAGATCCATTATATCCAAACAGACCTTCTGCAGCAGTTTGGACAATTTACGGATTGCCTCCCAAAAAACTTTTCACTCCTATTATAACATATATTAGTTTCATTTACGAGCCTTATCAATATAATAGTCAATATGATATAAGAGAAATTTATATGGCTAATACTCCACAGAAATTAGAAGAAGATATAGCAAACAGCAATTTCTTAATTTGGGATTTCATTGATAAAGATTTAGAAAATAATCCACCAACTTACGGAGAATTCGAAATTCTAATAAAATATTATTATGGAGAAGATGACCGCATTAATACGGTTGATTATAACTATAAGAATGGGCTTAGACAAGTTTTAATAATTCAAAGAGCAAATAATCGCATTATAAAAAGGCAATTAGATACTTATGCAAATGATGAACTCGTTTATACAGAATGGGAAGAATTTGCATATGATGCTGAGAAATTAATAAGTATAAGAAACAATTTAAATGATGGCCAAGAATTTATTCTAGAATATGACGGTGTTCCAGATGGAAACGGGTTATTAGGACCAAGTGCAACTCTTAAAGCAATAAAGAACGCAAGAACAGGAGAAGTTGTAAGTGGCTTTAGATATATTATATAATAAAAATTTGAAACAAATAATTTTATAAACTACTTAACTACTTTTTCTATATATGTCACTATCTCCAATTTTAATAGATCCATGGGGCTCAACTCTCCTAGAAGATTATGAAAAATTAATAACAGAATTTAATCTAGATACATAGATACATTTAGTCTCGGCTTATTTCCAAATCCAGATAGGGTAATGAGAAGAAATAAATAATTAATGCTACGAGTAAATTGAAAATAAATTAAAAACAAACTGCCAATCAGAAAAATCCAAATAGGATAGTAACCCCCTTTTGAAGATACTTAGTAATCAACTGGATTTTGATTTAATAATTTATTCCAGCAATTCTTTCGGCGCTTCAAATTTCTTCTCCGAAAACACAATCTCTTCACAGGCTGAAATGCATCTTCTGCATACGCCCATCATAAAATCGTACTTCTGCATAATTTCTTCACTCTGAACTGAAGATCCGTAACGTGCCTTTTCTCTTTCATCAACATTAGTCTCTTCTTCTCTTTCTTTATAAACCATAATTCGATCAATAAATTCATCATCATAATCAATCAAACCCTTGTCCTTGACATAGCGCAAGAACAAAGCAGTGCATTTTTGACTTCTACTTTCAATACCAAATTTAGCAAGAATCGCCAAAGCGCAATAGTACATCGTGTAAAACCATTCTTCAGAAATCTTATAATCTAATCTCTGCTTTTTATAGAATTCGCATATGCCTAAATTAGTTTTTGCTTTTTGAACATATTCCTCTGCTATCTTATCATCTTTACCAACAAAAAGCAAACCTTTATGCTTCTTTCCTTTTTCTTCATCTTTCTTCGCATTTAAAAAGCACTCATAGACTTTCAGCTTGATATTCATTTTATAATCCTCTAACGAACTTAACAAAATTTTCCTGCCCAAATAAAATAATTCCGTTTTTTATTGCATCTATAAAAGCCTTGTTCTGCTTTTTCAGTTCTGTTCTAAACTCATTCTTAACAAAATTAATAGAATGAATCTTTTTAGCTTGTGTTTTCTGAACTTGATCTATAATGCCCTGAATCTTAAGAAAATTCTTCTTAGGGGCTACACATATAATATCAATATCATTCGCCTGCTGTGGGAGATGTAATATGCTCCCATAGAGAATTATGAAATCCACTATTCTCTCTAACTCATTAAAATTAACCTGCCACAGTCTCTGTTTTATGGCCTCTTCAGTTAAGTAAAGAGATAACATCTTCTCTATAAGAAGATTTTCCCAATTTAAAGTGATTATACAAGTACTTGTTTTTCCCCTTCCAACAGCCTTTAAGAGAATATATTTATTTACTTCAAATTTTTTAAGAATTTTCCAAATCCCAACGCGAGTCAAATTTAACTTCCTCGCCAACGTAGTTATAGTATGTGTACTAGCAAAATCTTTAAACAGACAAAGCATTACTTTTTTAGTGGTTAAATCTCTTGTTACCATTTTATTAATAGTTGTTAACTTATAGTTAATAGTTATATATAAGCTTTTCTATTGCCAACCCTCAAACACTCAAACAATTAATTTTATAAACTACTTAACTACTTTTTCTGTATATGCCACCATCTTCAATCTTAATAGATCCATGGGGCTCAACCCTCTTAGAAGATTATGAAAAGCTAATAACTGAATTCAACCTGGACCAATTTAATCCTTCCTCTCTGCCAGATCCAAATAGAATAATGAGAAGAAATATAGTTTTCGCATCTCAAGATCTAGATATAATTGCCAAATCAATAAAAGAGAAAAAACCCTTCTATGCCTTATCAGGAATAATGCCAACAGCTGATAAAGTACACTTTGGAAATAAGATGGTAGTTGAAAATCTTCGCTATTTTCAAGATTATGGAGCAAAAACTTACATATTAATTGCAGATCTAGAAGCCTCAGCAACTCGTGGAATTTCCTTGGAAGAAGCAAGAAATAGAGCCTTAAATTTTCATATTCCAGCTTATATTGCCCTTGGATTAAATCCAAAGAAAACATTTTTCTATTTTCAATCTAAAAATCTCGCAGTAATAAAAATTGCTTTTGAAGCATCTAAAAAAATAACTCTAAATGAATTTAGAGCATCTTATGGTTCTGCAGATCCAGGAAAGATTCTTTCATCATTAACGCAAACAGGAGACATGATATTCCCACAAGAAAAAGAAAGAATGCCTGGCATAATTCCAGTTGGCATAGACCAAGCTCCTCATATAAGATTATGCAGAGATTACATAAGAAGATCAAAAGAAAAAAAATATTTCCTTATATCCTCAATCTACCACAAATTCACCCCAAGCCTTGATAGTTCTTTTAAAATGTCTAAATCAAAACCAGATTCCTGCATTGAGCTTCCAGAAGACATTGAAAGCGTAAAAAGAAAAATAATGAAAGCAAAAACAGGAGGTAGAAAAACATTAGCAGAACACAAAAGACTAGGTGGAGAGCCAA
>CAZCNK010000061.1:0-2068 GCA_964500345.1 Candidatus Woesearchaeota archaeon
TAAAGCAAATAGAAAAACTAAAGTTAGAAACAAAGATAGAGTTACTCTTTTTATACTGATATATTTCCCTGTAACTAACCTCTTTTTAACCATGGGAAATAGGGGGAGATTTTTATTTATAAACTTTTTGGATTGTTTTTGTAGATGTTCTATCTGTTTATTTTTATCTTGTAAAGGCTTATAAATTACATTTTATGTTTAACAATAATATGGTAGAATCTTCCAATACTAATTATGCTATAGAAATCCTAGAAACTTATAGTATACATCCTAGATTGAAGGATAAAATCACTAGAATAGCTATAAAAAAAATAAATGAATTACATTTATTTACCTTCGATGAGCAATATCAATATATAGATTGGTTGATTACAAAATTTAAAAATCGTTTAGCTAATAAACACCTTCATCAATTAAGTTTAGACACGCAACTTAGTAGAGATAGTGAAACAACATTTCATGATGTTGTGGGCATTGAAGATCCTGATTTAGAAAAATTGCTAGGACCAGAGCCAAAGGGGTTATTGCCTGTATATGAAATTCCTAGAATTTTAAGAGGGTATATTAGTAAGTTTACATTAAAAATTTTAAGGCAATTGCTACACCCAATATCTGATAAAAAAGTTAGCACTGGTCATGTGTTAAATACTTCTAGAGATGAAATCATTAAAAATGCTAATAAAATACAAGAAAGGTTAGAACAACTAGCACAACTTTACGGAGAAGGAGGAAAAATAGTTATTCCAAGAAGGCCAATTGCATGTGTGGATTTTAATCCATTATCAATAAGATTTAAATGCAGAAAATATAATGGAGATCCTCTATCTTTTTTTAGAGAGCATCAGAGAGTTTACAAGGGAATGAGCAGAACCCAATTATCAAAATTTGATAAGGGATTATATGGTGCGTTAAGAAAAGCTGGTCAGCTGCATGAAGCAGTACCCAAGCCAGACCCTGATTTCCCTAGTGAAGATTTAAGCGTTGATGTAGAAGTTTTAAGAGACGGGATTGCTAAAAAATTATCGCTTGAAGAACTTGCAAGAAGAGTTAGTAGATCTCAAGCTAAAGTTGTAAGTAAGTTAAGATCTCTCTCAAAAGCATACCCCCGTCTTTGGAGACCGGAAATTGTTGCTGAATATGTTGATGAATGGATACCTGCGCATTATAAAGTTCGTGTTAATCCTATTGGAATCTTAAATATGCCAATTATGGGTAGATTATCCAACCCTAAATAATGCTTGGCTTATTTTTTTGCCTGAATTATTTGATAAAGAATTTTAGGGTTTCGAGCATCTTGGAAAATTTTATAAATTTAGCTAAAAGAGAATTGTTATGAAAATCAGTTTTATTAGCTTTAGGAATTTGTATTGGGTTAATAACTGGAAGTTTTTATTTGGGCTGTTTATTGTCTTAGTTGTCATTATGAATCTTGTTACTAGGAGCAACATAGGTTTTATTGACAGTGGGGAGTATCTTGGGGTTGCTAAGGGATTTGCTAATGAGCTTAAGGCTAGCATGAGAAGCACTCATTCTTGGGTTTATGGAATTTTTTTATCTTTCTTTTTGAAGATTTATTCTAGCTTGATTTTCATTAAAATTGTGAACTCTTTGTGGCTGGTTCTTGATATGTTGCTTTTATACTTAATTACTAGAAACGTTAAAGTTTTATGGTTGTGGATACTTTCACCAGTAGTTTGGTACATGTCAATTTGGGTAAGCCCTTTATTAGCCACTTCTTTTTTGTTCTTGCTAGCTTATTATTTTTTTAGAAAGTATGAGGACAGTGATAAAGCTGTTTTTTTTGTCTTATCAGGGATTGTGTTAGGATTAAGCGGTGTGATAAGACATTACAATGTCATGATGGCTTTGGCATTTATTTTGGTGTTTTTTTACAATAAAAAGGTTAAGGAATGCTTTTTTTATTCTATTTTGTTTTTAATGTCTTATTCCAGTGTTTTTTTAGTGGATTATTACCTTTTTAAGTTTCCTTTGTTTTCCTTTTTAAGAGAGAGCGGGGGATTTTTCTTGAGCAATGTTTCATTTCTTGGAGAACATGTAAAACCTGAGA
>CAZCNK010000061.1:2089-7077 GCA_964500345.1 Candidatus Woesearchaeota archaeon
TCTTGTAATTACGTCGCCTCTTTTTTTCATGATATACAAGTATTTAATTCCTGGTTTTGCAGAGGGGAGAAAGTATATCAGGGAATTTTGGTTTACGTTTATTTATTTCTTGATATATTTTGTGATAAATCCTGTTGAGAGATACGCAATTATGTTTGCTCCTTTTGCTGTTTTGCTGATGGGAAATATTTTAAGCAAGAAAGGAGTTGCTTTGCATATTATTTTGTCTTTGATTTTAATTCCATTTTTTATCTGGCCTCATTTTTCTAGTGATAATGAATTAATTAAGCAAGATTTGATTGATATTGCTGATGAATACAGCGGGGGGAGATTTTTAGTTGGAAGCGGGAGAAATACTGATTTGTATCTGGTTTTGGCTAATTTGTATTGGGGTGATAAGATTAAGGAATTTATTAGCTACAAGGATTATATTCTGTATTTGAGGAATGAATCAGACTTTCAGAGATACAGGTTTGAGAGTGAGTCTAGGATTGATAACGACAGAGAAGTTTTTGTTGAGTTTGGTGTTTCAAGATCTGAAATGAGAGATTATGGCGGTGTAGAGTATTTGCTGGATTTAGATGAGAAGAGCGATTTGGATTTTGAATTTGTGAAGAAGTATAGAAGATTAAATCTTTTTAAAAAGAAATAGCCCTCAAATTTAGTGACAAAAGATTTAAAAAATAATCCTGCTTTTTGTAGTAAGAGATTATGGGGAATAAACTCATTGCAATATACCTAGGAATTCTGAGTGGATTACTTACAAATATAGAAGCAAGGTGCGATGATATTACGCTAAAAGATAAAAAACTTGAAACCGTTGTGTTAAATTCTGATAAAGATCCTAAAGGGGAGAAGAGTGATATAAAAAAAGACAAAGAAGATATTTATCCAGACGATGCAACTCAACATAAAAGTTTGAGAGAGATTTTAGATAGCCTAAGAGTTGCAAATCATAGCGTAGACCATTTGGATGTCTATCACGCAATAGAAGGGAAAGAATATTTTAGAGATAGTGAATTGTTTAGAAGATCTTCAACCTCAGATCTTAGATTATCTAGAAGTTTTAGAGGTGATTTTGTTGATGAATATGCAAGAAATTTCTCGCCAGGTTTGTGGCAGCTTTTAGAGTCAGCAGATTATATTGCGAGATCTAATGCTCATGAGATACCTGTCATAGGCAATGGAGTTGTTGTTGGAGCGACTTTTGTTAGTGAGGGAAAGAGATTAGTTGATAGAGCTAATAGAAAACTAGTTAATACTTCAAATAACTCAATAGACTTTGCTAAAGATGAAACAGCAAATTTTTTAGCAGATCGAGGTGTTATTGGAGAACCTGTTAGAGATTATTTAAGAAAGATGAGGGTTAGAACAATTTTAGGCTTAATTAGTTCTGATGCAGAAATTGGAATTAGTGGGGGAATATTTTTTGAAGGTGATGCTTGGAACGATGGAAATTTTAGAATTGGGTTTTCTTATGGAGGTAAAGATGGTGGATTTAAAGACAGCGGATTGTTACTAGGTTATAGCTGGACAATTGGCCCGAGGAGAATAAGATAAGATTAGGTAGAAATTCGGTAATTTTATAAAAAGATTTCTTATGATTTAATTAGTTATTATTTAAATTATGCGGGAGTGCCGGAGTGGTCAAAGGGCTTTTCTTAGGAAGAAAACCTCGGAAAAGAAAGCGACTATACGGGGCAGCCTCAAGAGCTGTTGGCTTAGTGCCTACTAAGGTTCGAAAGAAAGGGTTGCACCCTTTTCAAACCTGCTTGGTGCAATCTTTCAGAAAGTCCTTACTCCCGCAGATTTTCAAGCTAGTTTAAAACTTAAAATGCATAAGATTTAAAATAAATTTAAAATGCAAGTCAAAAAAATCTTAGTTGATAAAAAGGGAAATAGATATTATTGGGAGAGAGGAGATTTACATACTTTGTTTGGGGTTGTGAAAGAGAAAGATATTGAGAATGGAGAGGGGATTATTAAGTCACATTCTGGAAAGGAGTTTTTAATATTTAATGCGAGTTTTGTTGATCAATTTGAGAAATTAAAGAGAGGGCCAGCTGTAACTTCAATGAAGGATATTGGGCAGATAATTGTGAATACTGGGGTGAATTCCGAATTTAGAGTTGTTGATGCTGGAAGTGGGTGCGGATTTTTAGCTGGGTTTTTGGCTAAGATTTGTAAAAGCGTAACAAGCTATGAAAATAAGAAAGAGAATTTTGAAATTGCTAAAGATAATTTTGAAAGGCTTGGTGTTAAGGTTAATCTGAAGAATAAGGATATTTATGATGGGATTGAGGAGAGAGATTTAGATCTAATAACTTTGGATTTAGATGAACCTTGGAAAGTGCTGAAAGATGCTGAAAGGGCTTTGAAGAGTGGAGGTTTTTTGGTTGCTTATCTGCCAAATATAACTCAAGCTCATTTTTTTGTGAAAGAAGCAAAAGATAAAAAATATAATTTTTATTTAGACAAAGTTAGCGAGTGTTTTGAGAGGGAGTGGATTGTTGAAGAGAGAGTTTTAAGACCTAAGAATCAGATGATTGGCCATACTGCTTTTTTGGTTTTTTTGAGGAAATATTAGGTTACATCTGAAAGGGCTTTTTCAATTTTTTCTTGAATATCATATTTAACCTTCTTTAAATCTTGCAGAACTTTTCTCAAAATCTTGTATAAAAAATGAAAGAAGTTTTGTTAATTCTCTTCTAATTTGATTGATGTGGCACTAGAAAACCAGCTTTTAATAATTCTGTTTGTATCTTTCTTTCATAGGCTTCTCTAAGAGTTTTTTGCTGAACTTTTTCATCGAATGTTTCTCTACTGATAGATTTTTGTGAACCTCTAAGCAATGCTTTTAGCTCATCTATATTGTCTTTGCCTATTTTTTCTAATAAACTTTTCATTAATAAAAGTAAAGGCATAGCGAAGTTTGTTGAACCAAAATGTATAAAACTACTAGGTATGACAATGGGGGAGTTTATTCCATCTCTTATTTCATTTTGTGTTTTTTTGCCAATAATACAACGCAATAAATCATTAATTAGTAGCTGCATATAATCGTCATTTGAACGATATGTGAGAGATGAAGTTGAAGATAAATTTTCTGTGCCTATTGAAAACCAAAATGACACATCAAATCTTGCATCAAATGGTTCTCCATTTTCAAATAGAGTGTAAGTTGGAGTTGTAATTAAGGCCTTTTTAAAATTTCCATAATAAATACCGCACCGACTAACTTTCAATCCTATTTGATTAAAATAAGGATCTATAATTCTTATGAATTCATTTTCGGTTTCATTCTCTAATTCTTGTTCTTGACCAGGCTTTGGCTTTTGCCTTACGAGGTCTACTAAACTATTATGCTTTGCGCGAAAAGAATCGTAACTTCTTTGTTCGGCTGAATCAAGTTCAAAAAATGTGTGTGGGACTTCTATATCTTTATATTTTTCAGACTGAAGTGAGATACCCATATCTTTGATTTCCACTCTTTGGACTTTCATAAAAGATTAATAGAAAGTAAAATTTATTAATCTTTCCGATTTTTTTAACATTCTTTAATTATATTTTAGAATAGAACTGAAAAAAAGATAGTATTAAAAAGCCTTGTTTCGTGGGTTAAATAGCTAATATTTCCTAAATTCTTAGCTATCTAACCTTGTAATAGAGTGAAATATACGAGTTTAAAAAGGTTTCGAAATTTGGCTCGAGACTTGGAAAACTGATGGAAAAAATGGAGAAGAACGAAAAGATTGAAAAAACCGAGAAGTATGTAACAGATACAACTGTTTTAATAGAGAGAATTGTGTCTGATTTGGTGAAGAAGAAAGGGATAAAGGGAGCTATTTTAATACCTCATGCGGTTGTGGCTGAGTTGGAGCATCAGGCTAATCGCGGTCTTGAGATTGGATTTCTTGGATTAGAGGAGATACAAGAGTTGAGGAAATTCAAGGAGGTTAATATTGAGTTTGTTGGGGATAGGCCAACTGAAGGCCAGATAAGACTAGCTAAATCTGGCGAGATAGATGCTGTAATCAGAGAAATTGCTAAGAGAGAGAATGCTGTTTTGATAACAGCTGATAGGGTGCAAAGTGAAAGTGCCAAGGCTTTTGGGGTTAAGGTGAGGTATTATGAATTAAGACAGGCTAAGGAGAAATTGGAAATTGAGAAATATTTTGATGAATCAACAATGAGCGTTCATATTAAGGAAGAGTGCTTTGTTCATGCGAAAAAGGGATATCCTGGAAATTGGAAATTAGAGAAGGTTTCTGATGAGAAATTAAATGCAGAGGATGTGCAGAGAATATCTAAAGAGATTGTTGAGTATTCGAGGGTTGATCCTAAAACTTTTATTGAGATTTCAAGAAGAGGTTCTACTATAATACAGTATAAAGATTATAGGGTTGTAATTGTTAGACCGCCTGTTGCTGATGGATGGGAGATTACTGCTGTTAAGCCCTTGAAGAAATTGGATTTGGATTATTATAAACTGCCTGAGACAATTTTGAAAAGGTTGAGAGAGAAGGCTTCTGGAATTTTAGTTGTTGGTGAGACTGGATCTGGAAAATCTACATTTTCACAGGCTCTAGCAGAAATTTATAGCAATAATGGATTTGTTGTTAAGACTATTGAGAGTCCTAGAGATCTGCAAGTTAGTGATCAAATAACGCAGTACAGCAAGAATTTTGCATCTAGCGGGGAGATTCATGACATTTTATTTTTATCTAGACCTGATTATATTATTTTTGATGAGATAAGAGATACTCCTGATTTTGAATTGTATACTGATTTAAAATTAGGGGCTGCTAATGTTGTTGGAGTTTTGCATAGCTCATCTCAGATAGATGCTATACAGAGGTTTATTTCTAGGTTAGAGGTTGGAATGATTCCTAGCGTAGTTGATACTATTTTGTTTATTGAGGCTGGAAATGTAAAAGATGTTTATACACTGTCAATTCAGGTTAAGGTTCCGAGTGGGATGACAGAGG
>CAZCNK010000062.1:0-1362 GCA_964500345.1 Candidatus Woesearchaeota archaeon
GGAGGATAACCCCCTTTATAATCAAATTCTTTTCTTATAATTGTTATCATCTCTGAATCACCTTGAACCTCCAAGACATTTAGAAGATTAAAAAGTCTTAGAGCATAGTAATGTAAAGGAGCACCTCCATCACTAGTGTGATGAATGTTTCCCAATAAATTGCCCCCTCTCAATCCAGAGATTAACCTACCAATCATACTGTCAATAACAGGAATTTTCCCACTAAGATAAACTGTCAGTTGTTTGACATCTCCAATCTTACTAGTGTACTCTCTAAATAAATCGCCAAACCTTGAATTTCTGTATACAGGCATTAAATTCTTAATAATTTCTGGATTTAAATTTATGTATAGCAATGGCTTTGTGTATTAAGTAGCCTCTGTGTATAAAGTCTATTTGAGAATCAAAGTCAAAACACTAAGAATAATTGTTGCAATGGCTAAAATCCAAGTAGCCAAGACTAATCCTTTATTGGACTCTATAATTTTATGTGTGAAATAAGCTTCCCTGTGCCAATCAAAGGCATTATTAGGCAAGATAGACTGACCCTTATACTTTTCTTCAAAGGAGCTATCATACTCTTCATCCACTTCTTTTAGCCATTTAGAGAATTTCATTAATCTATATATTCTATCACCTAAATTTATTTCTTTCCTAAGTCTTTTTTTATCAGCCCTTCAACATATTCAGAGTATTTTATCTTTTTGTCAAGGCATTTATGCTTTGCTTCTGTCCAAAGTTGAGGGTCAATTTTGAGGCTGATAGTCTCTTTTTGTTCATTCATTTAAAACAGAGGAATAAGTAGTATATATATTTATCTATATAGAAACATTTATATAGTAGTGGTAATATATATTACTATATTACTTTATACAATGGAACAAATATTAAAAAATGATTGGAAAAAACTCTCAAGAGAAGAGAGAGGAAAGCTATTGGCTAAATCCACAAGGATAGTTAAAACTCCTCAAGGTTGGAGAGTTACATCTCAATCAAACACTTCAAGGCAGTATATAGTTAAATTTACAAGAGACGAGCCTAAATGTTCATGTCCAGATTGTGAACTAAGACATAAGAAATGTAAGCATATTTACGCTGTTGAGTTTTATATTAAACAAGAAATAGACCAAGAAGGAAAGGTAACTCAAACTAAAGGAGTTAAGATAAGTTACTCTCAAGATTGGAAAGCCTATGATAATGCCCAGACAAACGAGAAACTAGTCTTTATGAGGCTATTAAGAGACTTATGTGATAATGTGGAACAACCAACCTATAATTTTGGAAGACCCAAACTACCTTTATCAGACTTAATTTTTGGAGTTGCTATGAAAGTCTATTCAACTTTTTCATTAAGAAGATTTA
>CAZCNK010000062.1:1372-4821 GCA_964500345.1 Candidatus Woesearchaeota archaeon
CAAAGAGAAGACATTACAAATATTCTAAAAGAACTTATTTCAGTTAGTGCAAGTCCATTGAGAGAAGTTGAAATAGACTTTGCGGTAGATAGCTCAGGTTTTTCTACCTCTCGTTTTGCTCGTTATTTTGACTATAAATGGGGAAAAGAAAAAACACATAGGGTCTGGTTAAAGGCACATTTGATTTCTGGAGTTAAAACAAACATCATAACAGGAGTAGAAATTACTGAAGGAGAGGTGAATGATAGTCCTTCATTACCTCGCTTAGTTGAGGAGACAGCTAAAACTTTTAAGGTGGGCGAAGTAAGTGGAGACAAAGCTTATAGTTCCAGATTGAACTTACAAGCAATCGAGGATGTGGGGGCTGTCCCCTTCATTCCTTTTAAGAAAAATGTTAGAGGCAAGAGAGCAGGATATGGAATTTGGAAAAAGATGTATCATTATTTTATCTACAAGCACGATGAGTTTCTTCAGCATTATCACAAAAGAAGCAATGCCGAAACTTGCTTTCATATGATTAAAACCAAATTCAAAGATAATCTTAGAAGTAAAGATAAAACTGCACAGATTAATGAATTACTTTTAAAAATTCTTTGCCACAATATTTGTGTTATTATTCAAGAGATTTCTGAATTAGGAGTTAAGGGAGAGTTTATTGTGGAGGGTAAAAAATGACTGCACGAAAAGTCTATAAAGGGATGTTACATTATTTCAATATGGATTTAGAAGAAAAGAGAATTTTTCTGAAGAAAATAAAACAGTTAGACCCAAAAAGTAATTTCGTTAAAATAGATTTGGAAAGAAATGAAATTTATTATAGTGACGAAATAAAACAACATAGGAAAATAAGAGAGTTGAATAAAGAAGAAGTTGTAAGAGCATACCTCGTTACAAAATTGCTTACGACATTAAACTATACTCCTGATTGCATAGAATTAGAAAAAGAACACACTATGGGAAGAAAGGGTAAAAAAACGAGTGCCAGAATAGATGTTTTAGTTAAAAATAAAAATGAAGAGTATAGCACCTTTATGATAATTGAAGTTAAATCTCCAGATGAATATGATAAAGAGATGGATGAAATTAAAACCCAGTTGTTTAATGTAGCAAATCAAGAAAGAGGTACACAGTATTTACTTTACTACACTGCTTACACTTCTAAAAATGAAGAAGTTCAAGAAAGAATTGTTTCTATAAGTTTCAGCAGATATGATACCTACAAAGATTGGGAAAAAGAGGGTAAACCTAACTTAATGGGGATACCAAAGGAATATGGTATTATAAAAAAACCAGTTTTTACTAAAGATGGAATCCCTGACTTAAGAAAAGATGTAACCAAATCAGAACTAGAAAGCATAAGAAGAGACCTCCACAATGTCCTCTGGGGTGGCGGACGTTATCAGGGTAATGAAATATTTACATTTATAATGAAGCTGATGTTGGCTAAGATTTACGATGAGAAAGAAACAGAAGAAAAGAAATCATATAATTTCCAGATATATTATGAAAATGGTAACTCTGAAAAACCTGAAAAGGTTGCGAATAGAATAAATGAACAATTATATCAAAAAGCCCTTGTTACTTATCTCCATTATAGTAAGGCTGAAGCAGAAACTAAAGATTTGAGAGTTGTAGGTGATAAAAAGATAGATGCTGGAAAGGTTAAGTTTGTTGTTGAAAAATTTCAAGATATATCTCTTACAAATAACGTATATGACATTTTAGGAGACTTTTTTGAAAGATTTTTATGGAGTGAGTTTAAACAATCTAAAGGACAATTTTTTACTCCTGCGAATGTTGTAAAATTTATTATTCATGCTCTTAGTTTAGATGAACTTGCCATAGATAAAATAAATGAGGAAGGAAGGCTACCATACATAATAGACCCTTCATGTGGCTCAGGAACTTTTCTAATAGAGGCCATGAAAGAAATTACAAGGCAAGTTTTATCGGCTAAGGAAAAATTAAAGAAAAGTCAAACAGTAAGGGAAATCGTTAGTAAAGATTTTCCAGATTACAAGAAGTATGCATGGGCTGAAAAGTATATTTATGGTATAGACTTCAACGAAGACCTTGCCCTATCCACAAAAGTGAATATGGTAATGCATGGCGATGGGTCAGCTAACATAGAATCTGAAGATGCTTTAGCCGATTTTTCAAAGTTTAATAGTGCAATACTTAAAAAAAATTCTGATGATACATCTTACTCTAAGAAAGTCAATGGACAATTTGATGTAATCGTCACAAATCCCCCCTTTAGTATTGAATTAGATAAAGAAACAAAAGAAGATATACCCAATATATTTACTCTCGCAGATAAAAAGAGTTCGGAAAATTTATTTATAGAAAGGTGGTATCAACTATTGAAACCAAGGGGAAGATTGGGAGCAGTTTTACCAGAAAGCGTGTTTGATACTGGAGAGAATTTATACATAAGACTTTTTTTATACAAACACTTTTGGGTTAAGGCAATAGTATCTTTGCCAACTGTAACATTTGAACCATACACTACAACAAAAACAAGCCTTTTATTTGCCCAAAAGAAAACTGTAGATGAAATTAAAGAGTATGATGATATTTGGAATAAATACTCAAAAAGATTTGAACAACTTGAAAAAGATTTGCGGTTATTAATTAAAAGGGCGGGAGAAGACAAGAATACAGCAAATCAATTCAAAGATAACCTCACTAAATTAATGAAAGAGTACATAAGGGAAGAGTTTGAATCAGGAGACGAGAAATTAACTTTTGCTGATTTAGTAGAGAAATACAAAGTCTTTTTTGAGAAAGGAACTTCATTTAAAATTGATAAAGATTGGTGGGTATTCAGTAAGGTTTCAAAAGAATTAGACTATTCAGTTTTTATGGCAAATGTGGAGGAGGTAGGTTACAAAAGAACTACTAGGTTTGAGAAAGTTAGACCAAATGATTTGTTTAATACTACGAATAAAGAAAATATAGAAGAGATTAAAATTAATACGGCTACACCAGACAAAGTTTTAGACCATCTTAGGAGGAATGTAAAATGGGACTAAATATTTTCAATTCAAAATTTAGTTCGCTGAGTCACGATTTTGACTTAAGGCTAGATTCAAAATTTTATAGCAAAGTTAATGAAGATGATTTTAGGATTGTAAACAAAAGCCAATACTCTTTTATAGAATTGAGACACATATTAATTCCTAGTTACGAAGATTTTGATTTTAAGGAAGGCGAAGTATACAATTCTCTTTCTACTAATGCCGAGAATTTTGATGAAGAGGGAACTATCCTTAATTATGATGAAGTAAGTAAAGAGAACCATCCAGATAGAATAAAATATAAAGTAAGAGAAAAAGATATAGTAATATCTAGTCTTAAAGGAGCAAAAGTTTCTGCAATATTTATAGACAAAGATAAAACAGATTATGTATGGAGTAATGGTTTCTATATCTTCAAAAACCAACATC
>CAZCNK010000062.1:4831-6928 GCA_964500345.1 Candidatus Woesearchaeota archaeon
CCTTTAGTTCCAGAAACTATTCAAGATGAAACAGTTGATTCCATAGTAAAAATAGAATATGAAATAAGTAAGATAAAACAATCTATGCCTAATACACAGGAAGTAATTGAAAAGGTGCTGGAAGAAGAACTTTCTTGTTTTTATAATCAGGAATTGATAGATAAGCGAAAAACTCAGGTTTTTTCTAAGAAAGCTTCAGAAATAAGTAAGAGAAAATTTTTAAGGTTAGACCCTAAGTATTATGTTTTCTGGGATAAAACAAAAGGAAAATTATTTGAATCAGAAAAGATTGATTGTGTTAAACTTGGTCAGATTATCAAGCTTACTAAAGATAAAATTCTTAAAAAAGGCGATTTAGACAAGGAATACATTTTGATAGATAAAGAAGACATTGACTCTAAAAATGGTATTATTATTAATGAAAATCAAGTTAGTAAAATAGACTCGGACAAGATTCTATTTGGAGAGGCAGACATACTAATTCCTAAATTGAGACCTTATCTTGGTGGAACATTTTTAAATCAAAAAGAAAAAGACCTAATTGGCACTCCAGAATTCTTACCTTATTCTGTTGATGGAAAAAGACTTCTAAAAGAATATCTAAAGTATATTCTTCTCTCTAAAGATTTTCTTAATTTAGTTTCTTATCTGTCTTCTGGAAAGGAACATCCCAGAATAAGTTCATATGACTTAGAGAGTGTAGAAATTCCTTTACCCATTAATGATGAAAAATTGACTAAACAAAAAAAGGTAATTGACCTTATAGAGAAAAAGCTTGGGGATTTAAACGAAAAAAGAAAACTTATTGAGAAGAACCGAATTAAAATAGAAAATATGATACATCAATCTTTAAAATGACATTCAAACTCTCACCTTCCTCACTTTCATTAATGAAAGAATGTCAAAGATGTTTCTGGTTAACTCAACATAAAGTATGGAAAAGACCATCAGGCATATTCCCAAGCTTACCTTCTGGAATGGATGCTATACTAAAAACTCATTTCAATAAGTTCATTGAAAATGGAGAACTACCTCCAGAACTAAAGCATAATGGGGATTGTAAAAATATGAAGCTTTTTGATAACCATGAATTACTTGCAATTTGGCGAAGCAATTTCAAAGGTATTCAATGGGAAGATAAAGAGGGCAATATTCTCAAAGGAGCAGTTGACAATATTCTAATGAAGGGGAAGAAGCTAATCGTCCTAGATTACAAGACAAGAGGCTATGAGCTAAAAGGAGACACGGCAGACCATTATCAAGACCAATTAGATATTTACAATTTTCTTCTAAGGAAAGCAGGTTATCAAACGGAAGACTACGCTTTCTTGCTCTTTTATGTTCCTAAAGAAGTTCTTATAACTGGAGAAGTCATCTTTAATACTACCCTAAAGAAAATGAAAATTGATGTAAAGAATGCTGAAAGTATATTCAAGGAAGCAATAAAACTATTAAACTCTAACTGCCCTAAAGAAAGTTGTGAGTGGTGTGAAGGAAGATAAAATGACAATAGAATTTGATGAAAATGGAAAAATAAAAGTCCCAGAATCTCAAAACGATAATGATGACGAAGAATTAGAGGGTGGAGACACTACTATAAATAATGGACAGATAGTTCATAGATATTGTAATCTTAGAAAAGGGTAATTTCTATATGAAGGCATGGCTTGGATTAAAATGATAATAAACTTGGAGATTTTAGGGCTAGTTTTCAACTTTATAGGTTCTTTTGTGCTAATTTTAGTATCTCTTTTTGGAAAATGGCATCAAAAGAATTATACGAATCACTGGACAAAAAGATATTGGTGGATGGGTTGGAGACCAGTTTTCAAGGTGCGTCCACCCAATGAAAAAGCAAGATGGGTAATTAAATGGAATCATACAGTCGTAAGACAAGGGTTTATTCCTCCAAAACATCTGTGGAACTCTATTGGGTTTTTGCTTATTACAATAGGATTCTTTCTTCAACTACTATATCTAATCTAATTCTGTGTAAAAAGTAAACCACTTTAGAGACTATTTACACAAAGCCTATAGCAATAGAAGAACTTTTAAACCCACTTTTTCTTTGATTAGTTATGCCAAAAAAAGTCAAAG
>CAZCNK010000063.1:0-6876 GCA_964500345.1 Candidatus Woesearchaeota archaeon
ACTGTTGAATGCAATGTTAAAAATCTTGCTCAAAATAAAGTTAATATTGAATTGTGTTTAATCGAAAAATGCGAAAGAATTTATTTAGAGCCCAGAGAAACCAAAAAAACAAGTTTTAAAACTGAAGTCTCAACGAGCGGTAGAATTGCTGTAACAGCAGAAAATGAAGATGGAATAAAATTCAATTACATTGAGTTTGATGTCATTAAAATACCTGATGTTTATGTTACAGATATAAATCCATCCGTCATAGATTATAAAGATGATGTTAAATTAAAATTCACAATAAACTCAGATTCAGAGATTTATGATTTAATGCTTGATTTTGGTTTTGGAAAATTCTCTCAGGAAAAATTCAAAGGTGAAAGAGAGATTTTCATAGAAACCAACGGAAAAAGCTTAATCCAAGGGTTAAAATTTCATATTTCATATAAAGATTTAAATGGAAAAATCTATGAGAGAGATGAAGCATTGCACATTGAAGTTCAGAACATTCCTTGGTACGCTAAGATAATATTTTGGGTAATAAATTTATTTTAAAACTTCAAATCTCTAATAAGATTTTGCAAAATAAATATTGCATTTGGCTTTTTCTCCGCAATGAACGCAATTTCCTTTAATATCCTTATCTTCTAGAGGAATACAAATTGTCTTTACACCATTTAATTTATCCTTAATTTTATCCTCACAATCAATTTTCCCGCAAAAACTTGCAAGAGCTAATTTCCCTTCTTTAGTCAAATTTTCCAATTCATCAAAACTTTTTGCTTTTTTAATGTTGCTTTGTAAAAATCTCTTAGCTTTTTCAAGCAAATTATTTTGAATTTCCTCTAATAGTTCATTAAATCTTTTTTTCAAATTATCTAACTTAACATTTTCCTTTTTTCCAGTATCTCGCCTTGCTAACACAACCTGTTTATTCTTAACATCTTTAGGCCCAATCTCAATCCTAACAGGAACTCCTTTTAATTCCCAATCATTAAACTTGTACCCTGGAGTAAATTCTCTATCATCTAAAATGACACCATCTAAAATATTTTTAATCCTCTCAGCCTCTTTCACTACATCCCTATCTTTCTCAGCTCCAATTGGTACTACAACCCCTTTAATACTTGCTAGTCTAGGTGGTATTACTAAACCTTTATCATCTCCGTGCATCATTACAACAGCTCCAATTAATCTTGTTGAGATACCCCAAGAATTTTGCCATGGTAAAACTCTTTTGCTATTTTCATCTAAAAAAGTTATATCAAAAGCTTTTGCAAAATTTTGACCTAGATTATGAGAAGTTCCCATTTGCAAAGCCCTACCATCCGACATCAAGGTTTCAATAGCTAATGTATAAAGAGCTCCTGCAAATTTTTCCTTCTCGCTTTTTCTCCCTGCCAAGACCGGAATTGCAAGTAATTCTTCACACAATTTCTTATATTCCATCAAAATATTCAAAGTCTCTTTCTCACACTCTTTTTCTGTAGCATAAGCACAATGCCCCTCTTGCCATAAAAACTCTCTTGTCCTTAAAAATAATCTAGTTGCTTTAGTTTCCCATCTTACAACATTACACCATTGGTTTATTCTCAAGGGCAAATCTCTATAGCTTCTGATCCATCTTGAAAAAGCATCATACATTACTGTCTCTGATGTTGGCCTTATTGCCAATCTCTCTCCTGTTTCTTCGTCATGAATCCAAGCAACCTCAGGCTTGAATCCTTTGGAATGTTCTACCTCTTTTTTAAAAAAAGACTCTGGCACAAACAGTGGGAAATAACAATTTCGGACTTTCAATTTTTTTAGTATTTCATTAAAATATTTTTGAATATTCTCCCACAGAGCATAACCATGAGGCTTTATTATCATGCACCCCTTTACAGGGCTATAATCTGCTAATCCAGACTTTAAAACACATTGTACATACCACTCAGAAAAATCCTTATCCTTTTTCACCGTAATTCCAATTTCCTTTTCTTTATCCATAGAATTTCTTGATTTGAGTGTTTATTTAAATCTTTTTGTACTGTAAAATCTGGTATTCTCTATCTTATAAATCTCAACAATTCTCTGGCCACTAATGCCAACTCTTTATATTTGCAGCAAAACAAGAAATAAAAGAAAGATGCGAACAATGCGCCAGGCACGAATAGATAGAAGAAGATTGCTACAAAAAGGATCTGTATAGGCGTTCTGTGCTTAAAGAAGAAGCTTCCTGTTGTTTCACAGAACTGTTTCTTGCAACCGCAACATTTATAGCATTACTCGCCATCCTTTAATCTACCATAAATATATAACTACTACTTAGAGGCTACAAATAGAAAGGTTTATATATTCTATTATATATATAAGATTATATGATAACGATCGAAGATCTAACTGGCATCCAGGAAGGTAAAAGGAAAGAGATAGTTAGCTACTTAGATGATTTAATTTCATTAAAAGATGCTCGTGGAGATTTATCTCCCATAATAAGTGGTTATAATTGTTATAATAAGTTACCAATAGCGAATAGAGTTACTACATTCTCTAATATTCATAGAACTGAGATTTACAAGCAAGATATGTTGAGAGATTTAGCGAGGTTGGGATACGATGCTAGATTGGTTTTAGAACATATAAGAGACAAAACTGGTGCTTTATTGTGGGATACCAGTTATAATATAAGAGATCACCTAGGTAACATATTGCCTGGTTTAAGAATAAGAGACTTAAGAACTGGTAGATATCTCGATTTACGAAAATATTTAAAAAATCTCTGTGAGTACTCTGAGTTTAGTGAAGAAAGAGGATCTTTGGTCGCAGAAGATCCTGGTTGGCAGTTAGATATGCCCTTTTCAAACAAAATCGAGTTAATGATTCTAGCAGATTTATTTTTGAAGAAGTCTGGTGAACACGTTTATGATAAAAGGGGAATCGTGTTACCTGAAACAGAAGAAGAAAAGATGGCTAGATCACCGTGGACAGACTCTTATCGCTCGCCTGTTTTGATAGTCGGAGAGGGAGCGCTCAGTTTCCTTAATGAACTGCCTCACTTTGATACAGCTACTAGAATATCTTTGATTGAAAATGGAAATGAAATAAGTTTTATAATCCATCGAATGTTTGATATACTAAAAGGTCTGCCTCATTACGCAACGTTAAAAAAGTTAGGATTCAAAGAAGAGGTTTGTCTCGGAAACAAGTCTTTTCTAATTGACATAGATGAAACAAAGATTTAAATAGTAGTTTTAATTATATACGAGTAAATATGAATAAAAATGCCCACTTCAACAACCGTCGTTGGTAATCCGGAAAGAATAAGAAGTTTAGAAGAGTTAGAAAACTATCTATCAAGAATTATTGAATTTGAGAGAGAGAGAAATTGCAGGGCAGGCATAGTGAAAATCCAAAGAAGGGGGCTAAGAGGGCTTTATGAGATAATTTCAGAGATGGAAGCTAATGAACTCATGTCTAGAATGGTTGTTGGTGACAGTCCAGTTGAGTGGGGTATTAAATTTTGGTCTCGCTCTTATTTTGAGAGATTAAAATATAGGTTGGTAGAAGAGAGCAGAGATCATCATTCATATGGTTCTATTGAGCGTACTTAACAGAGCATGATATATTCTGATAGCAAAATTTAAAAATTATTTATTCTACAGATTTTTATTTGCAATCATTATAATGACTCCAATAATATTAATGTTTGATAAAATATCCTTCTCTTTCTCTCTTGCTCTGATTGGATTTGTAGCCACATTTGGATACTACTTTTATTATGAAGGTTTAAAGAGATTAAAAGCATCTCAAACAGGCATGGCAGAATTAAGTACACCATTCTTTACAGCAATTCTAGCTTTTATTTTTATTAAAGAAACAATCACTCCACTTCAATTTATTGGAGCTTTAATTCTTGTACTTGGAATTTATCTTTTGAGCAGAAAAAAAGATTAAACAAAATTACTTTACTGTAACATTATCATATGACTAAGATCTTTTTATCTAATTAAGTAACAAAAAAAGACAAAAAAGTTTTTATAGACACACTGCATAAATCTCTATATGGGAACTCAGGGGCATTTAGGTAGAAAAAATTTCACCAAAGAAAAAAGATCTCTTGATACTAGAGTTGAAGAATTGCAAAGAGACCTTTTTGGTGATGTTGTAAGAGGTATTCAACTAACTGGAAGAGAAAGTATTATGGAAGTTCTTTCCAAATCTCATCCTGCTTTTGGCGGAAAGCTTTTTAGAAGAGCTTATGAATTAATTAGAAAAGCAATAAGTGAGAATTACACAATATTTGTTTCTGTTGCTGGTCCAATTACTGCTTCAGATTATGCAAGAGTTTGGATGGTTCCTTTTATGAAATTAGGTTATATTGCAGCTTTTACAGCGTCTGATGCTATTACATATCATGACGCACATGATGCAGTTGAAGGTAAAAGAAGGGTATATGATGTTGATTTATATGGCAATGATATTTTGTATAGAAATGCCAGAATAATTAGAATTACAGACATTGGATTTCCTGAAGAAGTTTTGTTCAATACAGATAAATTTTTTACATTTGCATTGACGAATCCAGAATTTCAACGGGAATTAACAACAACAGAATATAGGTGGAATTTAGGAAGATATATTCATGCTCTTGAGGAGAAAAAAGGAGTTACACATGGTTTAATAGCAACTGCATTTGAATGTGATGTTCCAGGATTTTGCCCTTCTCCAGCAGATGGTTCATCATTCCTTGAAGTTGTAAAGTTATGGATTATGCAAGATCGTTTAGGAGAAAAACTAAAGATACATCAACCAATACAGCAGTCATTTAATCTTAGAATTGATTTGCCTAAAGATGTTTATGAATTTTGTGCATTGCATTACTGGGCTCAGAAAAAAGAAGGCAATAAAGAGCTTGCTTATATTACTTGTGGTGGTGGCGCAGTAAAAAATTATTTGCTTCAGCCAGAACCAGCTTTAGAGCAAGTTCTTTTTGTTCCAACTAAAAAATATAAAATTGGAGTGCAATTCACAACAGCTCCTGTAACTGACGGTAGTTTAAGTAGTGCCGCACCAAATGAGGCAATAACATGGGGCAAGCTGCAAAGAAGATCCATGACAGTCTCAGTACCAGCAGATTATACAATGTTGATGAGTATTATATCTCATGCAATTCTAAGGGAAAGAGCACTTTATGAGGATGAGCTAAAAAATCAATACAAAGGAGATAAAGAAAAATTCTTTAGAGAAAATCCTCAAGCAACCGGCTTTTTCAGAGAACTACTAAGATTATATAAAAAAAGAGAACAAGCCATGAGCTTGTTAGATGGCGCAGCAAGGAAACACTTGAGAGAAATGAAGAGAACATTAAAAGAATAAAGCAGATAAAAAATGAGCCCACCAGGATTTGAACCTGGATCACGGAGTCCGAAGCCCCGCATTCTATCCATTAAACTATGGGCCCACTGAAAATAAAATATCATCTATTTAAATATCTTTTTAGGATACTAAAGAGAAGAATTCAAATTTTAAAATCTCAAACCCCACAAGCTTTATAAATCTCTAAATTTATTTCAAAGTTATGAAAATTCTGGCAAAAAGAGGGAAATTAAAAGATATAAAAAGTGAAGCTTTGATTTTTGGATTGTTTGAAGAAGCAAAATTATCAAAACATTTGCAACAGCTTGATAGCTGCTTATCTGGCCAAATAAAAAATATTCTCTCATCAAAAGATTTTAAAGCTGAGCTAAATCAAACTTTTTTAATAAATACGAACAAGCAATTAACTTTTAAGAGATTGTTATTAGTTGGATTAGGAAAAGAAAAAGAATTTGATAATGAAAAATTAAGGCAAGCAATTGCAACTGCAGCTAGAAAATTACAATCTCTAAAAATAAAAAGTTTCTCAATTGCAATTGATGATTTAAAGGTTTCAGATCTTTCCCTGGGTCAAATTATAGCTGAAGTTCTTGTTCTGGGAACTTATACTTTTTCAAAATTCAAAACTGATAAAGACAAGCCTGTTGAGGTAAAAGAAGTAGTATTATTTGTTTTAAATGAAAGAAACATAAGCAAGCTGAACCAAGGGATCAATTTTGGAAAGGTAATTTCCGAAGCAACTATTACTGCAAGAGAAATAATAAATGAGCCGAGCATGTATATGACTCCAACTGTTTTAGCAAATAAGGCCAGAGAAGTTGCTAGAAAATACAAGCTAAAATGCAAAGTTCTGAATAAAAAACAAATTCAAAAACTAAAAATGAACGCATTGCTGGCAGTAGCTGCTGGCAGTGATAAAGATCCAACATTTACAATTCTCGAGCATAATCCAAAAGCAAAGAAAACAATTGTAATTATTGGAAAGGGAATCACATTTGATTCTGGCGGTCTTGGTATTAAACCAGGGAATTTCATGAAAGATATGAAGGATGACAAGTCAGGAGCTGCTGCTGTTATTGGTGTAATGCAGGCCATTGCTCAATTAAAAGTTCCTTATCATG
Organism: Candidatus Woesearchaeota archaeon; assembly: GCA_964500345.1. GTDB lineage: Archaea > Nanobdellota > Nanobdellia > SCGC-AAA011-G17 > UBA489 > CAZCNK01. The sequence goes on from CAZCNK010000063.1 coordinate 6,465, forward strand.
TAGTGGGCTTAGCTCCAGCATCCGAAAACATGTTAGGGCCATCTGCTTACAAGCCAGGAGATATAATAAAAGCCTTAAATGGAAAAACTATTGAAATATTGCACACAGATGCAGAAGGTAGAGTTGTGTTGGCAGATGCTTTAAGTTACGCAAAAAGATACAAGCCAATTGCAATTATTGATCTAGCAACTTTAACAGGAGCTTGTGTTGTTGCTTTAGGAGATGTTTGTGCAGGAATTATGGGAAATAACAATGAATTAATTAAAAAGATAATTAAATCTGGAAAAGAAACTAATGAAAGAGTTTGGCAATTGCCAATGTGGAAAGAATACAGTGATATGGTTAAGAGTGATGTTGCAGATGTTAAAAATTTAGGAGGATGGGAAGGTTATGCAGGAGCAATAACAGGAGC
>CAZCNK010000064.1:0-4223 GCA_964500345.1 Candidatus Woesearchaeota archaeon
AAAATGAAGAAACTAGGTTATACGCTCATTTACTAAGGCAACTTGTTGTCATAAAATTCAACTGCAACAGAAATGAAGCAGTGGTGATTAGTAAAGTAAATGGGCTAGTTGTTCGGCTTGGTATGTCAACAGGCTCGAGAACAGGTCTAATGTCAACGGCAGGAACAATCTTGACAATGACAATGGTCGGCTCGTTAATAACTTGGCTTCAACTAGGACTTTTATATTTTCTTCTAGATTTTATACTAGCCATCACACAGGCAATTTCATTATAAGTTATTTTTTCATCATTCAATTTCTTTTTTATGCTTTTTAATCTATCTCTCTTGCCATAAACCTTTATCAAAACTTTATAGATTTTATCTTTAGGTAAGACTTTGATTAATGGAATTTGCCTATTTTCTATCAAATTTGCTAAATGATTCCAAATTGTATCTTCTTTTAGATTTCTTTTTTTATTTTTTTCACTAATTGTTAATCCTTTAAGAAATAAGAATAATGTCTTTTGTGTTGAAAATTCAAGTTCAAATTCGTTAACTTTTTTAATGAAATTCTTGAATTTGCTGTTATTCCTTATCCCTTTACCCTTTTTATAAGGAAACAGTTTATTGAAATTTCTTATAAGACCTTTCCTATATTTGTAAGTATTTCCATGAAAAATATAAGCCATCAATCCCAAAATAGAATCTAAAACTTTTTCTCTTGTTAAAAAGCCCTCATCAAATAGAAACTTCATTTGATTAAATCTTCTATCAAAATTGCTAAGATTACTCTTTCTTATTAATTCTAAGCTTTTTTCTGCCTGTCTTCTTAATGATTCTTCCAAAGTTTCTCTTTCTTTACCACTAATCATGGGACCATAAACTCCTGCATTCCATTCTTCCTCAACTTTATATCTTCCAGCTTGATATCTTATTCCAGCTCGTGTACCAATAACATTTTGAATTTCAGTCAATCTGCCAAAATAAGTGATACTAATCGTATCTAATTCTTCTTTTCCAGCTTTATCTATTAGTTCTATTAAATTTCCTGGTTTTCCCGTTAAAACTTTTCTTATTGTCATTTTCCGACAGATCTTTTTTCTAAACTCTCGTTTATTTTTTTTCTTATTGTCCTTCTAGTTATATTATCCAATAAAACAATTCTATTATAGAATTTCATTTTTTCTTTGACATCGAGTTCATCAAAATTGAGTAATGTTCCATTTAGCATATTTTTATCTAATAATATTTTAACAACATGCGGATTTACGTGTACTCTAAACTGCCAGTGAGTTTCTTCTCCTTTCAAGAAAGCCTCTAAATTTGGGATGTAGTAATCTTCATAATATTCTTTCATTCTTTCTCCTTGATCTTCGAAAGAATAATGATATTTAGTTTTCCTTTCTGCTCTTAATGGTTTAGGCTTTAATAATTTACCATTGTCATCTATTCCACCCTGAAATTTAGTATATAAAATACTGTGTGAAGGCACATAAATATATGTAGTACTAACATTAAGAAATGAATCTGCGGAAAAAGATTTTTCAGTACTAACATAAGCAATAATTTCCTTTTTTCTTATTTTCATTTTAGTAAATTTATACCTATCACTATTTATAACTCTTTCTATTTATTAATCACTTCTAAGTAGTTTATTTTATTAATTTCATAAACAAAGAGCTTATAAAATTTATTTTAAAAAGAATATAAATGATATCACCAAAAGATTTCGTAAATGAATTAAAAAATAATGAATTAGACTTTTTTGTAGAGGTACCATGCTCAATTTTCAAAGATTTACTGAACTACATGTGGGATAATAAAATAAAAGTAATAAATCCAGTAAATGAGGGAGTAGCATTAAGCATTGCTTCTGGATATTATACAGCAACAAAAAAAATTCCAGTAGTTATGATGCAGAATTCTGGATTTGGAAACACAATAAATCCTTTAACATCTTTAAATCAAATATACAACATTCCAGTTTTATATCTAATAAGTTGGCGAGGTTTTGGCGGAAAAGGAAAAGATGCCCCAGAACATGATATTATGGGTGAGAGTCTAGAAAAAATATTGAGGACTTTTAGTATTTCCTATTATATTTTAGAAGAGGATAATTATAAAGAGCAGATAAAAAAAGCAATTAAGGTAATTAAACTAACTAACAAGCCAGTTGCATTAATTCTTAAGAAAGGGATAATTGCCCCCCATAATATAGAAAATAAAAAAAGCAATTACAAACTATCTAGACTAGATGCTATAGGAACAATAAAAGATTTAGCTAATAACTCTGTTTTTATATCTTCAACTGGGTATCCAAGTAGAGACTCATTTCAAGCAAAAGACACTTCCGACTTTTATATGTTAGGATCTATGGGACATACTTTAGCTTTTGGAATGGGTGTGGCTTTAAACACTAAAAAAAAAGTGATTGTTTTTGATGGGGATGGATCCTCATTGATGCATTTAGGCTCTTTGGCTACTGTGGCTATAGAAGACATAAAAAATTTAATTTATGTTGTATTAGATAATAATGCACATGATTCAACGGGTGGGCAACCTACTGGAACAGACAAAATAAATTTTGAGAAAATTGCAGAAGGATTCAAGTTTAGTAATATTTTAAGAATAGAAAATAAAAATGATTTAATTAACAAATTTAGTGATATTATCAATAAAGATGGACCATCATTTTTACATGTTATGATAAATCAAGAATCAAAGATTGGAAAAAGGGTTTCTGATGAGTATAATTGTGAGGATATAAAAAACAGGTTTATAGAAGAAATTAGGAAGTAAAAATGAAAGAATATCTTGGTAATGGAAGTGCTGTAGAATTAAGAAAAATAATAGGTTATCATAAACCAAAAAGAATTTTTTTAGTTACTGGAAAATTATCATACAAAAATTCTAGGGCTAGTGATATAGTTGAACCGAGTTTTGGAAGAACTGATTTTGTCAGATTTTCAGATTTTGAAACAAATCCAAAATTATCAGATATAGAAAGAGGAATAGAATTTATGAGGGAAACTGATTCTGATTTAGTTGTAGCGGTTGGTGGTGGAAGTGTAATGGATGTAGCAAAATCAATTAATGTTTTATCTGCTAATAAAGGAAATCCTTTAGATTATATTCTTAAAAAAATTGAAATAGAAAATAAAGGCAAACCTTTGGTTGCTATCCCTACAACTTCTGGTTCAGGTAGCCAAGCAACACATTTTGCTGTTGTATACAATAATAAAGTAAAATATTCCTTAGCACATCCTGATTTTATGCTTCCAGATTACGCTATTGTTGATCCTAGACTGACTTTTAGTTTGCCAAAAGAGGTTACAGCTTCTGCTGGAATGGATGCTTTATGCCAAGCAATTGAATCTTATTGGTCAGTAAAATCAACACAAGAGTCGAAAAAATATGCGAAAGAAGCGATAAAATTAGCGATGGCCAATCTAAATCTTGTTGTTAATTCTCCTGATGAGAAGTCTAGAGAGGCTATGGCTATGGCAGCACATCTTGCTGGTAAAGCTATTAATATATCCCAGACAACTGCTTCTCATGCAGTATCTTATCCAATAACCTCTCATTTTGGTGTTCCACATGGAGCTGCAGTAGCATTAACTATTCCAGAGATGTTAGTTTATAATGCTAATGTTACAAAAGAAGATTCATTAGATAAAAGAGGAGTTGAATATATCCAATCTATAATTAAGAATTTAGTTAAATTTCTAGGTTGTAAGTCAGTCGAAGGTGCTAGCAACAAATTAAGATCACTTACGAAAAATATAGGACTAGAAACTAGATTAAGTAAATTAGAAATAGATAATAATGGGATAGAAATAGTAGTAAAGGAAGGATTTAATCCAGACAGAGTTAAAAATAATCCTAGATTACTTACAGAGGAAGCTCTAAGACAAATATTAAATAGCATAAAATAGAAAAAGCTTAATAATTAATTCTTATTGAAAATCTAATGAAAAAGTATTTTCTCACAATATTAGTATACTTAATATTGGCTGTATTAACTATAATGTTCATCAGAAATAATTATAGTGACTTTGCTTCAATCCCTAAAATTTCAGTTTTTTATTTTTCTCTGATGATTTTAGTTTCTTTCATAAGCTTATTTGTGAATGGATTAAGAGTAAAATTATTTGGAGATTATTATAATATAAATCTAAAAAAGAAGGAATGGTTTGGATTGGCTGCAGTAACAACAATGGATAATTACCTAACGCCCTTTAG
>CAZCNK010000064.1:4323-6688 GCA_964500345.1 Candidatus Woesearchaeota archaeon
GGAAGCGTGGCATTATTAGACAGATTATCTTCTGTAATAATAGCATTCTCATTCGGAACTATATTTAACTATATACTTATGAAAGACCATCAATTTTCGTTTATTAAATAATATTAATTTTGTCCCCCACAGCCATTACAGTAGTATATGTTATTCTATGAGCAAATATTGGTTTAAAATCATACGCTAGATATAATCTTTTTAGTGTTATAGGCAAATATGGTCTTGTATGATCTGGAGACTGCCAGAAGCTTTTGACAGGATAATATGTAACTGTTATTAATCTCTTTTTACAATATTTTTTCATTATTTCCATGAATTCAAATTGGTCAATATGCTCCAATACCATCATATTAAATACACCATCAACCTTAAAATCAATATCTCTAAAATCCATATTCTTAATTAAGGGATGTTTAGCTCTGTCCTTATTAATATCTATACCAATAACTTCTTTTCCATATTTTTGAGCTAATTCAACAAATTTTCCATTACCAGCTCCGACGTCTAATATGGTCTTACAATCTTTGAACCAGTGTTTTATTATCCATTTGTAAAATAAAGTCTTTCTTTGCCATTTTAGCCAAATCCAGAAATTAGACTCGTTTTCATTATATTTTTGTCTCAACTCTGTTTCAAACTTTATTTTTAACTCTCGGTTCATTTTTGTCTTATATTTTATTTATTAATACTAGTAATTTTATTATATGTTTTAAATAACTTTCGTTGGGTTAATTTTTAGTACTTTAATTATGATGTATAATAAAATGACAATACTAAGAATGATATAATACTCGTTGCTCCACAACAAACCAAAGCTAAACTGTTCCCATGAAAAAGGAAATAACAGCATTGCTTGGGGATTTATAATGAATGACTTGAAAAATGCATCTGAGAAATAATGGGTAATCCAGCCGATTGTGATTAGCAATATTGCTTTAAAATAATCATATCTAAATAATGAAGATATTACTAGTGTAAAAAAGAAAGTTCCCAACGGAATATGTATTGGAAGCAATCCCCAATAAATCTCTGTTACCGGAATTTTCATGAATGTTCCCAATGTTGATATCTTAAAGAAGAAATCAGGAAGTATTGAACCTAATACAATTAAACTTTTTGGTTTTATATTAAATAATTCCGCAATAATTAATCCTATTAATATATGGCTAATCCAGTCTGGCATATTTGAATCCTCTAAATGTTATTCTCCATTCCCTAAAAAATATGAATAAGAACATAATTAATCCCATTATAGAAACCAAGTATTTTGTATTATTGTAATCTGAATAATGGATATTTTTTAGCTCAATAAAACTCTCTTTGTTAAATACACCAAGTATATTAACGCTGCCTTGAGTCGGCTCCCTTATATTATTGGCTTTGACTAATATTCTGCTGTCTCCGGAAACTAAAATGAAACTGTCTTCTTTAATTTCTTTTATTAATCCATATTGCTCTGTTAAAATTCCATCGTATCTAGATGGATTTTCATTAAGATCTTTTATAGAAGGATAATAATTATTGTAATTTGTCAGAGAAAAAATTGACATTAATATTAATCCAGTTATTCCTACTATAACAAAAAATAATCTCATTTACTCATCTTTATAGAAAGGTATTTAAATTTTTTTAAGTTTTATAAGGTGTGGTAAAAGTAGGCATTGTAGGCGGATCTGGAATAGACAACCCGGAAATAATGAAGGATTCTAAAAGAATTAAGGTGCATACCCCTTATGGAGCTACTTCTGACTTGGTTACAACTGGAAAAGTCAATAATATAGATGTTGTTATTATTCCAAGGCATGGAGATTCCCATAGAATTTATCCAAGCAATGTAAATTACAGGGCTAATATATATGCCATGAAGGAATTAGGGGTTACCCATATAATAGCTCCAACAGCTTGCGGCTCTTTAAGGGAAGAAATTAAGCCAGGAGATTTGGTTTTTATCGACCAGTTTATTGACAGGACTACCAAGAGAAATCAGACATTTTATGAAGGGGTAGAAGTCTGCCATATCTCAATGGCAGATCCTTTTTGTGATAAATTAAGAAGATTATTAATCCAGACAGCCAAGGAGTTAAATTATAGCCATCATGAAAAAGGAACTATGGTTACAATTGAAGGTCCTAGATTTAGCACAAGGGCAGAATCCAATATGTTTAGGGGTTTAGGATGCGATGTTATTAATATGACAACTGTGCCAGAAGCTGTTCTGGCTAGAGAAGCTGGAATATGCTACCAGCCTATAGCAATGTCTACTGATTATGATTGCTGGCATGGGGGTGAAGAAAAGGTTACAACTGAGATGATTCTTAGAATAATGAAGGATAATTCTGAGAGGGTAAAACAGCTATTAATT
>CAZCNK010000065.1:0-6628 GCA_964500345.1 Candidatus Woesearchaeota archaeon
ATTAGAACTGGATAGGCGGATACCTACTGCACTTTCAGATTCCCCCCCATAGGAAATTTTATTATTTTCTATTAAATTTTCATTCACAAAAGATAATAACAATCCATTTCTACCATAAATAGTATTATTTAATACTACACTAGTATTTATACTACCTAATTTCATTACGCTTATTGTACTCCTTGCACTGTTAACAATGTTATTTGATATTATACTATTACTCATATAACCTAATTCTAACGCAGCTATTATAATCTTATCACTAATAATAATGTTATTTGATATAGTATTATTTGTTGCACTTTTATCTCTATTATCTTTTATATTTATCCCAACCTTATCACTAATCTTATTATTAAGTATTTTACTATTAGATAAAGGATAGCAATTTCCTCCTATACAAGTTGAAATTCCTGATAAATAACCAAATAGGTTACAATTCTCTAAAGCTATATTACTCCTATTGCCTACATATATACCAATTGCACCTTGTCCATTTAAAATTGCCCCATTGCAATCTAACTTAATTCCATCCTTAACTATCCTTATTCCATTAGAAACATTATATTCTCCAGGACAAAATTCAGTATCTTCAGTAATCTCTATCCCACTATAAGGCTCTACACAAGCATTAGAAGGAATAGACTTTATGATAATAAAAACAAATAAGAATATAATTAACTCAATTAGCAGAAATGCCTTATCTTTCATTTACTCTAATAGGATAACAAAATATTTAAAACTTCCTTTTTAGTCAATTAAATCAGCAAATGAATCTAAAGGAGACTTAGCAATAAAACAATCTGTTTTAAACACAATTCCAAATTCTAGAACACAAGAGCAATGGACAACTTCATCAAAAAACTTCAAACATTTGAATTCGTTGAGAGAACAGAAACAAAATTAATTCTAAACACAATTAAAGAAGAACCCCAGATGATATCTTAAAATAATAACTTAAAACTTTTATCAATTAGTAAGTAAAATTAACATAAATTCATAGAAAAGTTTTTATACTTGTTTAATCAAGGTGACATTGAATAAAAATGGAAGACAGTAAAACTTATAGAAGAATCCAAAAATTTCCATTACAAGATGATGAAAAGAAAGATCTTTACAGATTAGTATTAAAAGAACTTGATCATCAATTAAGAGAAGAAAGCGGAGATGAAGATTCCTGTTTTTATGATCTAGATGACATTGGAAAGATGGCCACTATTTATAATCTAGATGACATTGGAAAGATGGCCACTATTGTGCAACACTTAAGAAATACAATGGGGGATAGATACTTCTTCTGGGTTGGTTTTTATAGGGTTACTTCACCTAGATTACTGCAAGTTGGTCCATATCAAGGAACTAAAGGATGTTTATTTATTCCATTCAAAAATGGTGTTTGTGGGGCAGCTGCCAGGCTTGAAAAAACCATAATAGTCCCTGATGTAAATAAGTTCGTACCACCAGATGGCATCGGAACCCATATAGCTTGTGATAGCGCATCAAAATCAGAGATAGTAGTCCCTATTTTCAGATTCGGAAAAACTAAATCAGGAAAAAGAAACTTAATTGCAGTTTTAGATGTTGATAGCTCTGAGTTCAACGCTTTTAATAGAGTTGATAAATATTATCTCGAGAAATTGGTAAACAAATATTTCTAAACTTCAGGATGAACATTATCTCCAAAGTATCTAGAATTATCCCAATAAAGATGAAAGCTATCTCTTTGCTCATGAAGTGGACCAAAAGCAGCATCAAATTTCAAACAAAAATCATTAGCAAGTTCAGTCTCAAGACTCCAAATATCCCTATTTCTATTCCTAGACCTTAACAACCACTCAATTGTAAATTTGTTCATAATAAGAAACTCTTCTTCCAAAGAAGCACCAGAAATTTTTGATTCTATTTTTATAGTTGAACCTTCACTTTCCGGCGAGAAAGGCATTATCAAACCTGGAAAAAAAGATTCATAATGAATTTTACTAAGAGATTTCCAAGCATGAATCTTGACACGATACTCTGATGTTTCCACAAACAAATAACGATGCCAATACCCAGGAAATTTCTTATGTTTTTCACTCGTTTCAAATTCCCTACAATAAATTTTTCTCTTTAGAACCGTTAGCATGAAATAAAAAGACCAAATAAGTATATAAAGTTATTTCCTCAACTTCTTAATACTAATCCAAATCAAAATCAATAATTCAACAAATATGACTATGACCCTAGTTATCTTTCCCATGCTAGGAAAGTATCTTCCAGTGGCATAAATCAAAAGCAAAATCCCAGCAAACATCAAACCAGTCCCAACAACCTCAAAACTCCACAAAAGTCCAATGATAATGGCAACTGCTGCTATAGGCGCAATTATTAAAAATGTGTTTCTCTCGTACCTCTCATTTTCTTCTTGATAATTTTTGCTGCAAAAATCACATTCCCTGTACTTTTGACAACCCCTGCTGTCATAATCATATCTTGGTGTTCCTTTGTCTTTATAGCATTGATTTACTTTCTCTTGTTCTTCTTGACTTAGAACACAGCTTTCATTAAAAGGAACATACTTCGGATAAGGCTCGGGCCTATACTCTTCAATGCAAAAATCCTCATACTTAGGCCTTTCATATATTGCATCAACTAATAGCCCAACAAATAAAGCGCTCATTACAGCAATGGCAATAATCATCGCAACTTCTTTTATTTTCATTTTGTATTTTTGTATTTTAATAAATCTTCTAATAACCTTTAACTACAATATCAGCATATCTCTTAGTTGGAAGAACATATCCCTTAAATCCTGGAACAACAGTCTCTTTCCACTGCTTTAACACGGATTTTTTTGTTCTTCCTCTCTCCTTAATATCCCTGCTAATCCTCCTTTTTAATCTTATCTTTCCCTTAGTATCAACAAATATTCCAAAGTCAATGTACTTTAAAATCTTTCTATGCAAAGCAAACAACCCATCCAAAACAATGATCTTGTTTGGTTTAAATCTCTCAAAGCCAATCCTCTCATGAATCTTAAAATCATAAACTGGTTTCTTTACATCTCTTTCTTTCTTCAACGATTTAAAATGCTTAATTAACAATTTAAAATCCACAACGTCTGGCTTATCAAAATTCATATCCTTTCTAACAGAGAGCCCCTTTCCATAATCATCCATCACCAAAATTTTTTTACTTAGCATTCTAGCAATAGTAGTTTTTCCAGCAGCACTCCCCCCAGCTACCCCAACAATAATTATTCTTTTATCTCCAAATTTTTCTCTAAGAGTTTTTTTAATTCTCTGAACCTCTTTTTCTAATTTTCCCATATAAAAACAAAGAACAAGACTAATTAAAAAACTTTCTACCTCTTTTCTACATCTTTTTTCTATGCTTCTCAACTAACTTACTTATTTTCTCAAGAACTTCTTGCTGTGGTTTCTCAATACTCTTCTCCATCACCCAATACTTCCCATCATAAAGAGCAAGAGGTTTTTTATTTGAATTTAGCGAAACATCCAAAACTTCCCCAACAAACATTGTATGATCCCCTAAAGAAATCTCTTTTACTAATTTACATTCAATATTCAAAACAGCTCCCTCAACCATCAAAGCCTTAATTTTCTTAGCCTTATAAAATTTAAATCCCAATTCCTCTAAAACCTTTATCTTATCTATCTCTTTTCCAGTATATCCACCAGACACACTTGACATTATACTCTGATCATTAGCGCAAATACTCACCCCAAATTCTTTGCTCTTTTGAATGTTTTCATGAGTCGCATCTCTTGGATTAATACAAACAGCAATCAATCCAGGACTATAGCTAATATGATGAGTCCATTCACAAGCCATAATATTCTGTCCATAAGGCCCATTACTAGTTATTAGTCCAACATTAGTTATAAATTGCTTTGTTCTTTCATCTCCCCAAGGTAAATCCATTTTTATCCTCCATGACTTCAATTTAATTAAGCTTATTTAAAAGTCTTTGCTTTAATTTATTCAAAATCAAAACGCCGGAACTGGGACTTTCAACACCTAGGCTATTATGAAGTGATATTAGGAAGTTTATAAGAAACCTAGGTTTCTTATTTTTGAACCCAGATGCCCTTGACGGGCCAGGCTAACTGGTATTTATTTTTTAATTCAATTCCGTTTCTGACTAAAACTTTTTAAAGGTTTTATACCAGGCTTATACAATTCTTTCCAAGATTTCTTCCTAAGAAAGCTTTTCTGTGCAATCTCCTGAAACGGGTTTGAAAAGGGTGAAACCCTTTCTACCAGGTTATGCGATTCCGGCGTCATAAAAACCTTACAAAATTAATTTATAAACCTTTTTAGATTGTTTAATTGCATCTCAGAACAATTAAAAATATTAGAGATAGATTTAAATATATCTTGTTACTGAATTTTAAGCACCCTATAACGCAAAAAAATAAAAATTTGGAGGCGAAAAATATGAATAAAGAACAGCTATATTTTATGGCTTATGGCGATGGAGACGATGATATGGACAGTGATGACGATGATGAAGATATCGAAGATGAAGATACAGACAGTGATGACGAGTTTTAACTTCATTTAAATTTATATTCCAAAAAAGAGGTAAAATGAACGAAATTATTACTTGTGATAGTTGCGGAAAAAAAGTAACTCCTTCTCAGCTAAGAGCTGATAAAACTGGAAAATCCTGGATTTGCTTAGACTGCTATAAAAAGCAGCACAATATAGTAAGCAAACCAAGAGAACCAATGTATGAAGGTGTTGAATTAAAAAGAAAAGAGCCAGGTGAAAAGAAAAAATATATCTGCCAAGCTTGCAATTACAAATTTGAATCTGCTATTTTCAAAGAAGGAAAGATTTGTCCTTATTGCGGCAAATCTGGTGCAGTTACAAAAATTATTCCTACTGCACAAATAATTCAAGAATCTTCTGCTATGGAATTTAATTAAAAAAATGATAATAGAATTAATAAGAGCATTTCTTTCAATGTTTATAGTAATGGACTCCCTTGGGAATATTCCGATATTCTATTCTATGCTAGGCAACTTAAATGAAAAAATAAAGCATGACAGAATTAAAAAAATAATAATCGCATCCTCAATAATCTTAATCTTCTTCTTAATGTTCGGAAACTTAATCTTATCTTTCTTCAATATCACATTATCAGACTTCAAATTAGCCGGCGGGATAATCTTGTTTATAATAGCCTTAAAATTTATTCTCGGCATAAGAATTCTAGAGCATCAAAAAAACCATAGTTTTGCAATAGTCCCAATAGCTACTCCCTTAATAGTTGGTCCTGGTGTAATTACAACAGTCATCATCTTAACAAACATCTACGGCTTTTTTATTACTTTAATAGCCTCTCTCCTAAACCTAGCCTTAACCCTGTTAATTCTAAAAAAATCCCAATTCCTATTCACCTTCCTAGGAAAACAAGGCTCTGACATCCTATCAAGAATCATGGGTCTTATCCTAGCAGCAATAGCCGTTAACTTTATAAAAGCAGGCTGGAACTTCTTCTAAACATGGGAAGAATAAAATCTAAATTAATTAAGAGAATTTCATTGCAATTATTTGAAAAATATTCAAATGAATTTGCTACAGACTTCAATGCAAATAAAGGAATAATCCTCAAATTCATAGATTTAAAATACAAAAGACTAAGAAATCCAATTGCAGGTTATCTAACAAGATTAGCCAAAAGAGCAAAAGACCAAGAAATCAAACCAATTTCTGAAATGAAAAATCTTGTTATATAAGACTTTAAAAATTTAAAAATGATCAAACCTCTTTAGTTATATCATCCGCACGTAGATCTCCATTCTTTTCAGTAATGCGATATCCTCTTCTCGTTAAAATTTCTGATACACTACTCAAGATTAAGTCATTACCACATCCATCAACTAACTCCTCTCTTTTTCTACAAAATGCAACTTTCGCAAAAGGAAAAACTAATGCTAAATCAGGTATCTGTGGGTCATCGCGATTTTTAATAGCACAATACCATTCATTCAAATCTGGAAATTTATAAATTTCGTTATACCCAGGTACACGCCAAATAAAGACGCTCTCTTTACCACCTTCACGATAAGTTATTCTATTTATTTCTGTTTGTAACTCATTAACAAAAAGCTTCCATAAGTTAGCCAGAACATCTTCTAATGTTCCTACTTTTCTACCAATCTCTCTACTAATCTCATCAGCCATTCGCCCCATATTTATTTTACTATATATTCAAAATATAAAAATCTTTCCAAAAAAATTTATTACTATCTACTCTCTAAATTCAATATCATCCACTAGCCCATCAGAATCTAAATCTACCCCCTCAACAACCTTAGCCATTATTCTTCTATTGTGAACATTTCCCTCGCAAATCTCATCAAAATTCTTCAAAAAAGCAATTATTGCAGCTCTTGTCCCCATTCTCCTTCTTCCTGCAACCAACAAAACATACTTGTCTTTATTAAAAGGATTTTTTGTCTTAACAATTATTCCAGCGTTTTCATCAGGATAGCCATTTCCAGAAAAAGATTTGATATTGTATCTGCTCTTCTCATCAAATTTAACAGGCAACTTATCATTAATCTCATACGTTACTTTATTATCAAGAAGGCCGGCAATTAAGATCAACTTCTCC
>CAZCNK010000066.1:0-3656 GCA_964500345.1 Candidatus Woesearchaeota archaeon
GAGAATCTTCCTTAGAACTTGCTGGTCGTGCAGTTGAGTATGCAAGAGCCGGATCGCCATCACAAGAATTTCATGTTATAAGAACTGGCGGAATTGAAACTTTGGATGATATTAAAGAATCCGAAAGAATAGGAATTTCACTTAACCAATGGTATACTGGTTATTTTGAAAATTTTGCCAAACACGGACATAATGTTTACAGGCAATTGTTTGAAAATTCTAAGAAATAAGCGGCAAAGAGGTTCAAGGATCTCTAAGCTGCTTTTGGCATGGGTAGTTTACGCTAGCGGCACAAAAAACACAGCCTGAAGGAAAGTAAAATAGACAGAAACATTTATATACTACCTATTACAATAATGTAACATATGTTACAAAAAAGTAGTATGCAAGTGGTTGCGGAGGTGTTTTACCGCTTTCCAACTAAGGAGTATACATTAAAAGAGGTAAGCAATTACGCAAAAATTGCTCACACATCAGTGAAGCAAAACCTGCAGAAATTAGTTAAAATGGGGCTGATTCAGCAGATGATAGAAAAAAAAGGAAAAAGGAAATTTCCTGTGTACAAGGCAAACAAAATCAATAAGCTATTCATTCAATGCAAAAAAATATACAACGTACAATCAATAATGGAATCAGGCATAATACGATATATTGAAGAAAAACTGATGCCGAAATGCATTGTTGTGTTTGGCAGCTATCAGCGAGGCGAGGATACAGAAGAAAGTGATGTTGATTTGTTCGTAGAAAGCAAAAAGAAAGATATCCAACTCAAGTTATTTGAAAAAAAAATCGGAAGGAAAATTGAGTTTCATTTCAATGAGCATTTTACATCCTACCCAAAAGAACTCAAAAATAATATTATAAATGGAACAGTCCTTCATGGATTTTTGGAGGGGTATGCATGACATGATAACAAAGATAACACCTGATAAACAAAAAGTGCAGGCATTACTTAAAATGGCGGAAATAACTTTAGAACGATTGGAGAAAACTGACAAAGAGGCATATCCAAGTAATACACTCGTTGATTATTATGACATCATTCATAAGCTTCTGGAGGCAGTTGCCCTGAAAGAAGGTGTTAAGGCAAAAGGCGGAGGAGCACATCAGGAATTAATTGACTACATAGCAGAACAAAAGAAATTAGATGAACATACGCGGCAATTTTTGCAGCTGCTGAGGGATTACCGCAACAGAATTTCCTATGAGGGATTTACAATTCAGAAACATTTTATTTCAGCAAACCAAGAAAGAATAAAAATAATCATTAAAAAATTAAGGGAGATAGGAGCAAAATTAAATGAATGAAAAAAGGATGCGACAATAAACGCAACTTGGTAATAAAATAATTTATAAATGAGAGTTTATTATATTTCTTTATGCGGGAGTGCCGGAGTGGCCAAAGGAGCTTTTCTTTGAAAGGGTTGCACCCTTTTCAAACCTGCAATCCTCAGAAAAGAAAACTCGGCTAGACGGGATAGAAGACGATAAGGCCAGTATTTGTGAATTTACTGGGATGAGTCTGTCTGTGCTAAGGACCTATTGGCTTAGTGCCTTCTAAGGTTCGAAAGAAAGGGTTGCACCCTTTTCAAACCTGCATACTGCAATCCTTGCGAGAATCCTTACTCCCGCATAATATTAACTAGTTAACAAAATAAAGAAATCAATTTTTGGTTTTATTATGACACAAAATATAAGAGAAGATGCTAAGGTAGATGGTTTGGGGGGTTTATTTATGTATAAAGAAATGTTTAGAGGGGGGTATATTGAAGACAGAGGATTAGCAAGGCTTAAAGTATTGCTGGAGAGTCCATCAGAAAAAGTTGGAGATTTGGAGGATAGAGTAAAGGTAGCTTTTATTAAACTTAATGCTAAAAATAGAGAAGATTTGACTCAATTTGTTTATAGAGGACTGTATAGATTAGCACTGGATTCTGTAAGTCATTGGAGGATCTACTATTGCTCTGGAAAAGTTTTAAGTAGGAGTGATGTTGAGGATGTGGCGGAAATCGTAACTTTACAGGCGATTAGAGATATTAAGAAATTTAAACCTAATGCTCCTTTTTCAAGTTGGGTATATTCTGTTTCTAGATACAGATTAATAGATTTCTTGAGAAGTAAAAGACATGAGGCAATAAATTTTTCTAATTTGGGAATAGATAATTTGGAAATAGATTTTAGAGATTTTACTTATGCTGTTGCTCAGAACTCTGGAAACCATATGGAAGAAATAGAAACGAAAGAAGAACTTGAGAAATTGAATGAGATATTATCTGGAAAATTAAGCAGAGAGGATAGAGAATTATTACTCCTAACCTACAGTACTGGCTCATATGCAGAGACAGGAAGAAGAATGGGGATTAGTGAAGATGCAGTGAGAATGAAGAGTAAAAGATTAATGGAAAAAATTAGACTTATATTTGAAGGAAAAATAAGTATAACTAGAAAATTTAAACTTTGGAATGAATATGACATAAAATTATTAAGAGAAATGGTTAATAGAGATTTTGGCTTAAGAGAGATTGCTGCAAGATTAGAAAGAACAGAAAAAGGCGTTGGGTGTAAGGTTTATAACTTGTCAAGAGAAGGCAGCCGAATTTTTAAATCAAGGAAGCTTAAAAGAATATTATCAGAGTATTATAAACTGCAAGAAAATATTAAAAGAAATATGGTTAGTGGGGGTTTTTAGAAACAAAAGACTTTTAAAACAAGATTTTTAGTTAGTTAAATTGAGAAAAATGGGAAAACCAACTGGTCCAACAAATCCAAGGTTATTGGAATTGATAGGAGAATTAAGAGAAGCTAGTAGAAAGAATAAAGTTGGAATATGGAAAAGAATAGCTGATGATCTAGGAACTGGAACTAGGAGAAGGAGAGAGGTGAATATTGAAAAGATTAATATGGTTACTAAGGATAATGAGACAATTGTTGTGCCTGGCAAGGTATTAGGAGAAGGGGAAATGGATCATAAAGTTACGGTTGCTGCTTGGAAATTTTCTGAGAATGCGAAAAGAAAAATAAATGGGATTAACATCTTAGATTTAGTGAAAAGTAATCCTAAAGGAAAAGATGTTAGGATAATTGGTTAGGTGATAAAATAAAGATAGTAAAATAAAAATGATAATAGATGCAAATAACTTGATTGCTGGAAGATTGGGAGGTTTTGTAGCTAAAAGAATTTTAATGGGTGAAGATATTAAGATTGTAAATAGCGAGGAAGCTGTGATAACTGGAAAAAAAGAGGATATTTATAGAAGATATAAAGAAAAGTTAGAGAGAGGACATCCAAGAACAGGGCCTTTTATGGAGAGGATGGAAGATAGATTTTTGAGGAGGATAATAAAGGGAATGTTGCCACATCAAGCTCGGGGTATAGAAGCTTTAAGAAAACTAATATGTTATATAGGATTTCCTAATGAATTAAAAGATAAGAAGTTTGAGACTATTGAAGAGGCAAATGTGGAGAAAACAAAAAGTCTTAAATATCTAAAAATTAAAGATGTATGTAAGTTTTTAGGAAAAAAGGTTGAGGAAGATGAGTAAAGTTGTTCATGTTTCAGGAAAAAGGAAGAGAGCAATAGCAAGGGCTACTGTTAGGGATGGAAAAGGTTTTATTAGAATAAATAAAATGTTAATTGAGACTTATCAGCCTGAGA
>CAZCNK010000066.1:3666-6470 GCA_964500345.1 Candidatus Woesearchaeota archaeon
AAGCTGAGGCTGCAAGATTGACTGTTGCTAAGGGATTAGTTGAATTTACAAAAAATAAACAATTAAAACAAGATTTCTTGAATTATGATAGGAACCTAATCGTTCAGGATAGTAGACGTGGAGAGCCGCACAAACCAAATGATTCTAAGCCACGTAGTGCTAGACAAAAGAGCTACCGCTGATTAGTGGTAATAAGATAAAAATTATTATTAGCCTTGTACTTTTTATTATTACAACCTATTAGATACTTGTATCCTAAATGCATTAGATTATTTTCTCTTCTAACTCTTCTAACAACTGAATCACTAACACCCACCTCCTTACAAATATCTTTTATTTTCATTACAGAATTATTTTTATAAATTTCAATAATTCGTTGTATTTTCTCTTCAGGAATTTTACATTTTGTTTTATTTCCTCTTTTTGTATTATATTTTTTACAAGCTCTTCTAACTACTGATTTGTTAACTTTAAAATATTCTGCTATTTTTTCTTGTGGCAAATTCTGATTTTCTTGAGCAAATTTAGATATTTCTTTTCTTAATGGCTCTGGTGTCTTTATTAATCTTTTACCTAAATTATTTCTCCTAAGAATCCTATTAACAGTTATTTTGCTTACTTCTACTTTGTTTGCAATTTCCATTGTTCTTGTTAATCCAGATTTATATAACTCTAGAATTTTATTTGTTTTCTCTTGAGTTATTTTATTCCAAATATTTTTTCCTTTACCTTTGAAATACCCTGTCTCTTCTTGAATATTAAGATACTGTTGCATCATATAAAAAAATTTATCATACTTATTTGGAGATAAAGTTACTAGTCTTTGTTTTAGAAGTTGTATGTTATTTTGTCTTTTAGATATAACTAATTTGTCACCTTTATATTTAATACTATTTATACCTAATTTTTTAAGGCATTGATAATAAATTTCTTTTTCTTCATTTTTTGGAACTGAAACATATACCCTATATCTTTTATCTGGTTTCCATAGATCAATAGTTCCCTCTCCAGCGATTATGCCCCTCATAAATCCCCTTATAAATTCTTCTTCATAATTTAATATTTTTTCATACGTTATTTTTCTAACAAAATTCTTTATAACTTGACTTAATAAATTTCTTTTATACTCGATAACAAGAGTTCCTTCATTATCTGCTACCTCATTTTTTGTATTTTTCACGAAAGTTAGGGCTTTAGGATATCTTTTATCAAAGCTAATTCCTGTTTTGTTAACCCAATATTCACTCAAAGAATCTTGAAGCTCAAAAGAAAACTCTTCATAATTTGGTTCTTGAAGATTTATCTTAATATACCATCTCCATAATCTTCTAGGAATTTCAATTTCTTTTTCAAACCAGTCTAAAACTATATTTATCACTCTTGGTTCTGAGTTGCAAAAATTAAGACAACCATTTTGAGTTTTTCCCATCTCTGCTTGCAATAATCCTAAAACCTCAAAAGTTCTTTTATTTTTATTAATATATCTCGGAATTGTAAATGAGTATTCTTGAGGGTGTCCATTCTTGTTACTAGATTCATATGTGGTATATGAAAGATTAATATAAATTTCATCATATTTAAAATTTAATAAAAATTCTTTATTCCCATCTGATGAAAATACTCTTTCAGGTAAAAATTCTACTAGATCAATTTTTTCATTTTTCATAAATTTGAGCAGAATTAGCTTTATAAATTTCTTATGTGAGAGAGTGATAAATGCGGTAAGTGCCTTTTTTGAAAATTTTCCGGATATTTTTTCTTTATGCTTAAAATAAAATTATAGAATATGTTTTTGTTTTTTGTTTGAAATATTTTAAAGTGTTTAAAAAAATAAAGATTATTGAATGAGTAATTTTTTTCTTGAAAGAACAATATAATTGTCTCCAATCTCTAGAGCTAATGGATAGACCTTTTCTCTTATAAAAAATGTTTTTATGTTTTTAATTTCTTTGAAAATATCGTTTAGTTTCATTTGAATCACCTCAACTAGCTTAAAGATTGTTTTATTTATAAAGAAGAAGCGAGAGAGAGGTAAGTGCGATAAGTAGGGTTTAAAGGATTATGCATCAAAAACTTTTTTATTAAGTTTATTAATATCTCTCTTAACTAGAGTCATGTCTGATTTTAATTCTGATACCTCTTCTTTTAATTCTGATACATCTGATTTTAGAATTGAAACATCAGTTTTAAGCGTTGAAATATCAAGATTAAGTTTTGTGATGTATCTTCCTGAAATGAAGCCAATTGATAATATACTAATTATATCAGCTATAAGAGGGCTATGAAATATGTTGAGTGCTTTTAGTATATAATAAGTCATTACCCAGAGAAATGCTAAAAATGAGATTATATCCCAAATTGAAACTTCATAATTTTTTATCTTCATAGAGAAAATTATTGTGTTTTTCTTTATATTCTTTTCGTTGAAAAATCCGGAAAATTTTCGCAAGGAATTCGGAAAAATTTCGGATTTTCTTGAGTAATGCTTATAAATAAGTTTATGATATGTAACATGATGATAAATTTTGATTTTAAAGATTATGATTTCGTTGATTGGGTTTACGTAGTTGCAATAATCATCATACTGATATTATTAATTATTAGTTTTTTTAAGTAAAATGAAAGAAATTAAACTAAGTGATATTTTATTGGTTGTTGTAGTGCTAGTCTTGATAGCAATCTTTTTTTGGAGAATTTTTGGAGAATCACCAACTTTAGATCAGCTATCAATGGGCTTATCTATTTTATTTTTAGTGTTAGCTTTTGAAAGTAGATTGGATTCAAAAGCTTTAAAAAGACTGAAT
>CAZCNK010000067.1:0-6137 GCA_964500345.1 Candidatus Woesearchaeota archaeon
TAAATGCATTATTACAAGCGGAGTAAATCCAGTTAGTAATAGAATTTCTTTAAAGAAAAAAAAAAAATATGATATTGTAAAATGCTCCCTTGGTTTATATCCAATTGATTTAATTAGTGACAAACCAGATGCGTCTGGAATGCCTCAACTAGAAGAACCTTTTGACATGGACAAAGAGCTAGATTTTATAGCAAAAAATAAAAAAGAAATATTTGCAATAGGCGAAGTCGGATTGGATTATCATTGGGATACAGAAAAACACGACTTACAAATCAAGAACTTTGAAAAGATAATAGATTTCGTTGAGAAAATTAAAAAACCAATTGTCATTCATTCAAGAAAAGCAGAAAAGGATGTTATAGACATTTTAGAAACATCAAAATTAAAAAAAGTAGTTCTTCATTCTTTCATGGGAAATAAAAAACTAATAAAAAGAGCAGAAGATTTAAATTATTATTTTTCAGTGCCTCCAATAATTATTAGATTGCAACATTTTCAAACTCTGGTTGAGCTCGTTAACATAAATCAATTGCTGACAGAAACAGATTGTCCCTGGTTAAGCCCATTTCCAAATACAAGAAATGAGCCAGAATTTGTTATCGAGACAATAAAAAAGATTTCTGAAATAAAAAAATTAGACAAAGATGAGATTATAAAAAATATTTTTATGAATTTTCAGAAAATTTTCTTGCAAAATTAAAAATTTAATAAAAAATTTCAAAAAATAAAAAACCAAAAACTATTTAAGTAAAAAAATTTTCTAAAAATCAAGAAAATAAACAATTTTTTCCAAATTAAAAAGAAAAAATTTGTTTTATTACATCAAAAAATAAAGAGGTGTTAAAAAAATGGCAGCAAGAAGAAGAAAAAGCACTGCAAAAAGATCAAAACGAAGAAGAAGATAAAAATAAAATTTTTATTTCTTTTTCTTTTCTTCTTTCCAAATTTTTCTTAATCTGCTGTAACTCTTTTTAAAAATATTCTCTTCAAGGATTCCAGATTTTATCAACGCCTCATATAACGGATTTTCTTTCTCCACACCACAGTAAATTGCACCAACGCCAGGAATTCTTGCAATATCAAATAATATTCTTACCCCTTCTTCATCAAATTTTTTGACATGGCTTAGATCAACAACTATTTTTTTATATTTTGAGTCAGGATGTATTGTTGCTTGAACAGCTTCTAATCTATATCTATCAGCTATTTTTGCATTTATCTCTCTTAATCTTAAACCTCCAGCAACATAAACTTCTCCGCCAAAAAAATCCGCCAGCTTATACAAGCCACTTTTCAATGCAGATATTTGATCCAATATTAATAATGCTCCAATATATCTCCCTTCCTCGTCAGTTCTAACTGTAACGGTAAGATCTATTTTAATTTCTTTACCCCGTTTATCTAGCACCGTAAAATCTTTTTGTATTAACCTAGGAAATTTAAATCTTCCAACGTTCTCTAAAATCTCAATTAACTTTTTATCCTTCCTCAAAAATTCAGACACGTTCATTCCAGCTGTTTCTTTCCTTGAGTAACCCAGAAGTTCAAGTGCGCTTTTATTAACTAGCTCTATTTCATTGTTCTCATCAACCATTATCAAAGGATCTTTAATTGTATCTAAAGTTACAAAAGTAGACTGGTGCCTTCCCCTTAGTTTTTCTATAATTCTATCTTTTATTTTGACCTCTCTCTCTAAATGTGTAATTCTTTCTTCCAGTCCAGAAATTTCTCGTTTCCTTTCAGACTCTAAATCTAACATTTTAGATATTTATAAGCACAGCACTTTAAACATTTATATAGTTATAATTTACCTTTTATAAATCTATAATCTTACCAATAGGCCCAGGATTTGTAACAAAAGTATTATCAATTCTATCAAAAACACCAAAATTCTCATGCAAATGCCCACATATTAAAAGCTTTGGTTTTGTGTTTTTTATGATTCTATTTATTGAAATGCACCCCCTATGACCAATTCCAGGAATAAAATCAAGTTTTGTATTATAAGGAGGAGCATGTGTAACAAGAACGAGATTTTTACTTAAAATTGTTTTTATTTTTTTAATTTTGTTCTCTAGCTCTTTATCAACTCTAGAAAAACCACCATCTCCCCACCCAAAAAAAAGATAATCCTGAAATTTGAATATATTATTATGCAATGGAGCTATTAAATCAGATTTTAGCTTTTTAATGTCTCCCTCGTTTTCATGATTTCCGTGAATTATCAAAATTGGCTTTCCAGCCTTGCTTAACAATTTCAAAGATTCTTTCAAACCGTTTTCAAATATAGAAATATCTCCTGCACAAACTAAAATATCACAGTCCTGAGATTTTTTAAAAATGCTCATTAAACATTTTTTGTCATTATGCACATCGGTAAAAGCTAAAATTTTCATAGTCATGCGCCAAGATAAAGATTTTTATACTTTGCTATCTTAACTATTTAAAATAATAAAGAAGCTAAAATGAATAAAGAACTTTTAATAGTCGGTGTAGACCCAGGAATTACATCTGCATATGCTGTTTTAAATACAAGTGGAAGATTATTAAAACTAAAAAGCTCTAAAAAATTAGTTTTAAGTAGCTTAATTGAGGAGATTATTCAAGATGGAAAAGTTATAATCATAGGAAGTGATGTAAAGAACTTACCTTCTTTTATTGAAAAATTGTCTTCTAAACTCGGGGCAAAAGTAATCTCCCCTAAAGAGGATATGAAAATTGGTTTCAAAGAAAGAATTACAGAAAATTTTAAAGTTAAAGATTCACATCAAAGAGACTCCTTGGCAGCTGCGCTCTTCGCTTATAAAGAAATAAAACCATTGCTTGATAAAATTAATTTTGCCTTAAAGAAAGAGGGAAAAGAGCACATCTATTATCAGGTCATTGAGTTATGCATTCAAGGCCATAGCATTAGTGATGCAATTTCACTTTTAGAAGAAAAAGAAGAAGTAATTAAAACTAGAAAGAGAATAAGAACAAAAATAAGCAGAAGAAATTTATTGCTAGAAGAAAACTTATTTTTAAAGAAAAAGAATGAAGAATTGCTAAATCACGTTAATTATCTTAATTCAAAACTTGAAGGATTAAATAAAAACATCCAAAAAATTTCAGAAGAAAAAGCTGGGAAACTTCTCAACGTTAAAAACAAGGAGATATTCAGATTAAATGAAGAATTAGATAAAAGCAAAATTGATATTGAAAATCTTAAAGAAAAAATCTCAGATCTAACAAATCTCTTAATCAATTCTAAAAACATGATAGTTGCAAAAAAATTCAAAACACTAAGCCACAATGAAGTATTCAACAACATAAAAGAAAATGATGTTATAATTATTGATGATGTAAATATTTTTAGTGAAAAAATTTTTGAATACCTAAAAGATAAAGCAGCTACAATTGTTTACATTAAAAAGCCAAGTAATGAAATTCTAAAGAAAAGCTTCACGTTTATTGACGCAAATAATTTAAAAATCATTGACAGAGAGAATTTTGCGCTTATTGACAAAAACAGTTTTGAAAATGCAAAGAAATCAAGCAATATTGTGTTTAAGATAATAGAAGAATATAAAGATAGTAGGGTTAATCAGTTGCAAGATAACCAAGCATAAAACCAGCTTCCTCTAAACTTATTTCATCATCTTCTTCTAAAATCTCAATAGAATTCTCCTCATAAATGTCGTCATCTTCTGGCTCTTTTAATTCAAAATCATCATCTCTTTCAAAATTAGAAATCTCTAAAATCTCCTTCTCATTTAAATCAAAGCTCATCTTAACCACCTCCTTTTTTAAATTAACTTTATTTACAATAAGCTAGAGAAATCATCTTTATAAACGAGGTCTGAGAAAGTGGTAAGTGTGGTAAATGCTAGAAAATGCTTTAAAAGTAACTTTGATGCTTGTTATTTCCCTCGATAGAGGTTGGATTGCACCATTTCTTGCGAGGGCTCTCAAATTGAAACTAAAATTCACTAAGTCTCTTTACTCCATACTCTACAATAGTAGATCTTCCTTTACCCTCATTAATTTCTCTTAAAGAAATAAACTTTCCTCTTTCCAAACTTCTAATTTTTCTTTGAAATGTTGTATAAGCCTGTTTTCCACCTTTTTCAAGATACAACTTATGAAGCTGCACCGTTGTTTTTCCAGAATAATCTTTTACTAAATCTAAAATCAAATTCTCATCAAGATCTAAATTTGAGGTTGATTTAATTTGAAAATCTTTTAACTTGCCAATTGCTTTTTTAGCATGCTCAGTATTTATTTTTCTACTTAAATTACTTTCAGCAATTTCTCCAGCCTCTTTTAAAAGATATAATCCAGATCTAATATCTCCAGTTTCAAAAGTCTTATTAGCAATTAAATTAAATGCTTCACTATCTAAAACACCAGGAAAAAAAGCATATTCAACTCTTTGTTTTAAAATTCCTCTAACTTCTTCTAAATTATATTGCCTAAATTCAACAAACTCTAAAGTTAGCCTTGATCTAACTCTACTATCTAAATTACTAGCCCATGATTTTTCATTTGTTATCAAAATTAAGCATTTTCTATAGATATCTTCCATTACAGTATAAAATATCTGTTGATCACTAATCTTATCACATTCATCTAAAACAATAACTGCACTTTTCTTATTTAAAATCCTAGCAATCTCTTTAAACAACTGGCTAGTATCTCTATCATGCACAAATTTAAATCCAATCTGCTCACAAATATCTAAAGCAATTTTATAAGAAGTATCTTTTTTCCAGCAATTAATGTAAACTGTTTCTACATCATCAGTTTCCTTATTAAGCTCATTTAATATGTGTTTAGCAGCAACAGTCTTTCCAATACCCGGAACTCCGCTAACTAAAACATTTTTCCCAGTTCTTTTATAAAATAAAGGTTTTATACAACTGGCAATATACTGCTGTTCATTTTCCCTATATTTTACAATGGGCGGAATAAACTCTATATCTAAAGGCAATGTATCTTTAAACAATGATTCAGATTCTTTTAAAGTATTATCAAATAACCCCATAACTCTTTATAAAGAAATTTAAGATATAAGCTTTTTGGTTAGGCCTAATTTAGGATTCTTTAGAAAACAACTCAAACAATCTTGCCACAATCCTAATCACTACTAAAAAGAATATCAATACAAACTCTAAATAATCAAATTTTTGTGTATAAAATAAAGAAAAAGCAAAATAGAATAAAGCAATATAATCTATGCCATCAGCTATAAAATTAAAAAATCTTGATAAATAAGAGGCCATAATGATCAACTATACAATTTTAAAGTTGCTAAAGCCATTAATAAAATAGCTAATAGAATTGAAATTATGCTAAATATAATGCTCAACTTATCAAAGACGTTTAGGCTTCTGATTTTAAATTCTGGCATGTTAGAAATTAAGATATGCAAGTATTTAAAATTTTTCTTTTTCTTTTAATACCAGTTATAAATTATAAAAAATGATCATATCTCTTCAACACCATCTTTTGTCAAAGCTACTAATCTTATTCCAACACCAAGCTGCAACAAAGCAGAAACTAAAGCCATATGCTCTCTTCCACCGCCTGAAATAAAATTTACACAAACCTCACTTCCTTTGATTTTATCTTTTAATTTACTTTTAATGTCCTCTCTTAATTCTTTTAAACCCTGATTTAAGTTTATAGCTATAAGTTCAGTCTTTTCATTCTTAGAAAAATTCTCTTTCCCATATTCATTTGTAATAAGATAAATCTTGTCCCAATTTTGCTCCTCAATCAACCTATTTACATGACCCCATGTTCCCTTTCCTGTTGAAAGACACGCAATTAGTTCTGTCATATTGTAACACCAACAACATTTTCTATCTTGTTTTTAAAGCTTGTGGCCACAAGATGGCTAACCTTATTACATAATAATTTTTAATGCTTCAAAAGTTCTAATTATTGGAATTTTTCCATACTTATGCAAATTCAGCAAATGTCTATCACCAGAGACTATATAATCAGCATTTCCAGTTATAGCACATTCTAATATTCTATCATCATCTGGGTCTTCTTTAATAACATATAATTTAACTGTTGGGATAATTAGTTCACATATATTCAAAATTTGCTTTGTAACATAATCTATCTGCTTCTGTGAAAACCCAAACTTT
>CAZCNK010000068.1:0-6105 GCA_964500345.1 Candidatus Woesearchaeota archaeon
CTACAACAATTTCTAAGATTGCGCATTACTATAGCAAGAGAAGTTACAAGGTTGGAGTTTTGGGATTGGACGTGCATAGACCTGCTGCTCCATTGCAATTAAAGCAGTTAGCTGAGAAAATAAAAGTGGGTTGTTTTATTGATGAGAAAGAGAAAAATCCATTGAAGATTTATAAAAAATTTGAGAAAGAGTATGCTAAATTTGATGTTTTGATTATTGATACTGCTGGAAGGGATGCTTTGAGTAAGGATTTGATCAAAGAGATTAAAGATGTAAATAAAATCGTTGAGAGCGATGAGAATTTGCTTGTGATTTCTGCTGATATTGGACAGGCTGCGATGGAACAGGCTAGGGTTTTTCATGAGAGTTGCGGAATAAATGGAGTGATAGTTACAAAATTAGATGGAACTGCTAGAGGGGGAGGTGCTTTAAGCGCATGTGCTGCTACTAAAGCTCCTATAAAATTTATTGGTGTTGGCGAGAAGATTGATGACTTGGAAGAATTTAATCCAGAGGGTTTTGTTGGAAGATTGCTTGGAATGGGAGATATAGAGAGTTTGTTAGAGAAAGCAAGAGAGGTAATTAAGGAAGAGAAGGCTGAGGAATTGGGAGAGAAATTTTTAACAGGGAAGTTTAATTTGATTGATTTGTATGATCAATTAAAGGCTATGAAGAGCATGGGACCTTTGAGCAAGATAATGGAGATGATTCCAGGGATGAGCGGATTTAAGATTCCTAAAGAAATGATTAATGTGCAAGAGGAAAAAATAGAGATATGGAAAAACGTGATGGACAGTTGTACTCAAGAAGAATTGGAGAATCCAGAGAGTATTGACAGGAAAAGAGCTGAGAGAATTGCTAAAGGTGCTGGGGTAAATGTGAGCGAGGTGAGAGAGCTAATAAAACAGTTTAAGAAGAGTAAAAAAATAATGGGCATGATTAAAGGCGGAAGTCCTGAGAAATTGATGAAGAGATTTGGAAAGATGAAATTTGGGATGTGATTTTAATGTTTTATTTTAATATCTTGTTGTTCCCCTTATATAGCCTTTTCTTTTTATAGCATTTATTTCATCAGATGTTGGTTCAAGAGGAATGGATACTCGATAGGGAGATTGAGCGAGAATTTCTATTTTTTCTCTTCGTAAAATGTCAAGAAGATTTACTTTTTTAGGAGATTCTCTTTTATCCCCTCTTTGCATGATTTTTTTGGTTGTTGTAGATATTTAACCCTTTCGATTTATTTAAATATTTGTAATCGTTGAAGAATTTTATGATAATTGCAATGGGCGCTGAAGCTATTTTGAAGAGAGAAGGAGATTTAGTGATTAAAGAGAGAATTGAGAAGAAATATAGAGTGAGGGAGTTAGATGAGAAGTTGAGAAGATTTAGGACGAGAAGAGAGGCTAAGATACTTGAAAAATGTAAGAAGTTTTCTGCTAAATTAATTGAGGTTGATGAAGATAATAAGAGAATTATGATGGAGTATGTTGATGGAGAATTGTTGAGAGATGTTTTAGATGGTTTTGATGAGAGTAAAAGGAGGGATGTGATGAAAAGAGTTGGGGAGATTGTTGCGAAGATGCATGAGATGGATGTTATGCATGGGGATATTACAACATCAAATATTTTTTTAAGAAATGAAGACATTGTGATTATAGATTTTGGGCTGGGTTTTTTTTCTAAAAAAATAGAGGATAGGGCTGTTGACTTGCACTTGTTTAGACAGGCTTTGAATAGCAAGCATTATTTAATTGCTGAGAAGTGCTTTGATGAGTTTTTAGATGGTTATAGAGATTATTTTGATTTTGATAATGTGATGAAAAGATTGGAAAAGGTTGAGAGGAGAGGGAGATATAAGAGAAAGGAATAATTTTTAAATTGTGAATTTTAAGATCTTTGTATAGCCCCGTCGTCTAGCGGTCAAATCACAATTGAGATTATGACTAGGGATAGTGGCCTTTGGAGCCATTGACAGAGGAAGTTAAGAATGTTTAACTGCTGAATTCAAATCCTCTCGGGGCTATCAAAATATTTATAAATATCAACTTGTTGGGGTTTTTTGAAGATAAGCTGGTGATGCTGGCTTATACTAGACTCTTGTTTCTGAGTCTTTTGTTGATTGAGATTAAGAAATAAAATATTAGAAAAATAGGTAGGCGCGAGTGAGGAAAAATGGCAAGGATGTATAGCAGGAAGAAGGGAAAGCATGGGAGTAAAAGGCCTAGTAAAAGAACTAAACAAAGCTGGGTTAGATATGATAAGAAGACTATTGAGCAACTAGTTGTAAAGTATGGAAAGGCTGGAAAAACAGCTAGTGAAATAGGATTAATGTTAAGGGATTCTTATGGGATTCCAGATGTCAAGACTCATACTGGTAAAAAAATAATGGAAATATTAAGAGAAAATAAATTAGTTGGAAAGGTTCCTGATGATCTTAAAGCACTAATTAAAAAAGATATATTAATAATGAAGCATATGGAGAGTAATAAAAAGGATATGGATGCAAAAAGAGGATTGATGTTAACTGAGAGCAAGATACTAAGGTTAAGCAGATATTACAAGGAGAAGGGGGCATTGCCTGAAGATTGGACATTTGATAGAACAAAAGCTAAATTGCTGATAGAATAAAATTTACAGAATAAAATTTGTTGATGTAATAAAATGGAGTTTTTAGATTTTACTAGCAAAATTGTTGAAAAGTTTTTTGATTTGAAAGGGAATAAGGTAGTGAGAATAATTGCTAATGCTGATACTGATGGAATAACTGGAGCTTCTATATTGTGCAGAGCTTTTTATAGAGGAGGCATTAAATTCGTTGTTAGTGTTGTTAAGCAATTGGATGAAGAGATTATTGAGAGTTTGAAGAGAGAGGATTATGGAATTGTTTTTTTAATAGACTTGGGGAGTAATTGTATTTCTAAATTGGAGAAAGTTGACAAAAAGATTTTTATTTTGGATCATCACTATCCTGAGAAATTTGAAAAGGGATTAGAGACAAATATCTTTTTATTGAATCCGCATTTGTTTGGGATCGATGGGACTACCGAAATAAGTGCTGCTGGAGTTGTTTATTTTTTTGTTAATAGTATGGAAAAGAGGAATGAAGATTTAGCGTATTTAGCAATCGTTGGAGCAATTGGAGATATACAAGAAAGAAATGGATTTAGCGGATTAAACAATGAGGTATTAGGAGATGCGGTTAAGAGTAGAAAGATTGAAATAAGGAATGGGTTGAAGTTTTATGGGATTTATTCTAGGGCTTTGCATAAATTCTTGGAGTATAGCACAAATCCTTATATTCATGGAGTTACTGGTAATGAAGATGGAGCAATTAAATTTTTAGAGGGCATAGGAATTGATGTTAAGATTAAAAACAGATACAAAAATATTGGTGATTTAAATGAAGATGAGATTAAAAGGCTAATAAATGCTTTGATGAGCAATAAAATTGTTAAGGACAATGAGGAGATTTTTGGAAGGATTTATTTATTGCATGGAGAGGAGTTGGAGATAATGGATTGCAGGGAATTTTCTACTCTATTGAATTCTTGTGGGAAGATGGGAAAGGGGTCTGTTGGAATTGGAGTTTGTATGAGTGATTTGAAAAGTAGAGAAAAGGCATTTAACTTACTTGGAGAGTATAGAATGCAGATTACTAGAGCTTTGAATTGGTTTTATAGCAATAAAAAGAGTAATAAGGTAATTGAGAGAAATGGATATGTTATAATTAATGGAGGAAGTATTGTTGGGGATACTATAATTGGAACTGTTGCTTCTATTTTGAGCAAGAGTAATGTTTATAGTGAGGGGACAATTATTATGAGTATGTGTCATAATATTGAGGATGATGTGAAAGTTAGTTTAAGGTTATGTGGGAGAGATGGGGCTGATTTAAGGGAGATAATAAAAAGAATTTGCGAGGAATGTAATGGGAGTTATGGTGGGCATAGGTTGGCTGCTGGAGCGATAATACCATCTGAGAAGGAAGAAGAGTTTTTGAAAACTAGTATCAAGGTACTAGATGAGATTTTTTTAAAAAATGAAATAGAGAAAGATTTAAAAGTTGTTTAAAGAGCTGAAGAAAAATGGCAAGAGAAGAGATCAAGAAGAAAAGGAAGAAGTGGGTTAGCATAGTTAGCAGAGAATTTAATAACATGACTATTGGAGAGAGCCTGGTTACTGAGCCAGGTGAATTAATTGGGAAGAAGATTAGGGTTAATTTAATGAGTATTACTAATGATCCTAAGAAACAGAGTGTGAATGTTGTTTTTAAGATAAAAGAGATAAAGGGAGAACAGGTGGTTGCTGAGTTGATTGGGTATGAGACTAATCAGGCACATGTAAAGAGATTAGTGAGGAAGGCTTGTACTAAAATTGATGATTCTTTTGTTTTGGATGGGAAGGATGGAAAATATAGGATTAAGCCTATTATAATAACTAGGCATAAGATTCAGAAGAGAATGATTACTGAGATGAGAAAGATTATGAGAGAAGTAATAGGAGCGAGTATTAAAGATAGTGAGAAATGGCAGATATTTTTGGCTGCAATATCTAATAAGATGCAGATGGAGATTAAGAATAGTTTAAAGAGGATTTCTCCTATTGGAATTAGTGAGATTAGAGTGTTGGAGAGGGTTTAATTTAATTTTTATTTTGTATTAAGTTTTATTCTTATTTGATTGTCATTGTCTTTTAGAATAATATCTTGATCTGAAGAAAATAAAATTTCCTGGTTTTTATTGCCTAAAAATGTTGAAGTAATTTTTCCATTTATAAAATTTAGCTTTACAGATGATTGCGGGGATAATTTTAAAATTTTTGATGGAGTGTTAAAAATGATAGTCCAATCATTTTGGGGAGATGTTTTTGTTATTGAAAAAATTGATTGTTTGATTTTTCTGTTGAAATAAGCTTCTACTTTATTGTTATCTTGAGTTGAAATGAATGAAGATGGCTGTCTTGTTGGAGTTTCAGCAATTATTTTTGAATTTTCTGATTTTATTTCTATAGAATCAAAATTTGTTGAGATTATATCTTCGTTTAATTCTGTTTTTGATTTTTTTGTTTTAATTAGATTTGAGATATCATCAAAGGCAATGTCATTATTATTGCTTAAGGTTGAGATGAATGGTATAGAGTTTATATGAAAGAATTTAATATTGTTGTTGTCGAGATATGAAATTAAATTTGCTTTTAGAATTTTTGCATCATATTTTGAAAGATATAGGTAGCCTTTTAAGTTTATAAAAAGATCTCCATTTATTTCAAGATTTGAGCCTATGAATTTGAATCTTATAACATCTTGATCAAAATCTTTGTGGATGTCTACATTATTTGCATATACTGATGCCTCTTCAAAAAGAAAACTTAGATCTTTTGTTTTATCTGATCTTATTCCAAAATCATAGTACATATCTTGTTTATTGTAAGCTGCAATGAGGTAAGCATCTTTTGAAAAGATTGCAGAGCCTGTTGTTTCTTGGGATTCTTTTTCAGGAGAAGTTACTGCACCTTTCATGTTGGAGAGTGAATTAAAGACTGAATAAGCTGCTCCGATGTCTGGATTATCTTTAGTGAGAGCTTGGAAACCATACTGCCAGCCATAATTTTTTAATAATCCAAAAAATGTTAAATGGCCACTAGCTAGGGCTAATCCGCTTGTTAAGTGAGGGGCTAATTGTAAAAATTGTTGTACTGAATCTGAGATTTTTTGTTGTTGATCTGGAGATAATTCTGGTTCTGCTGGAGGCGGGATTTCTTGGCTAACTGGAATTTGAGAGAAAATTAACGAGGCTTTTTTGTTTTGGATTGAGTTTAGAGTTACCTTTATATCTGGAATTGTGTCTTTGTTTATATCCAATTCTCTTTCATCGTTTGAAAGCAAGTTGAATTTGATGCTTGTTGGTAAAAGGAGTAATTCAATGTGATCGTTAGTTAGGGTGTTTACGTTTATTTGATAGTCAAAGCCTTGATATTCAAATGCAAGTTGATAATTTTCTTGGATATTGTCTGTGAATTGTGGGGTTGGTTTTGAGATTTCTATTGGAATGATTGTTTGGGATAGAGAGATTTTTAATAGAGAAAGCAATATTACTAAAAGTAAGA
>CAZCNK010000069.1:0-6090 GCA_964500345.1 Candidatus Woesearchaeota archaeon
GGAGGGCTAGAGTTTATGTTGATGAAAGGAGTTTGAAAAGGATTTTTTATAACAATGGGAGTAGGTAAGGGGAAGATTTGTTCTAATTAAGAAAGAGGATTTAGAGAGAATCTTTAGAAATTAGAAACTGGTTTGAGGTTGTCAATTAAGAGTTTTCCTTGATTTGTTAAAGTGATGAAAACCATTTTACTTACGCGCTTTTTTTCTACCAGACTTAATTCATGGAGGATTTTGATATATTCAGAGACTGTGGAAAAAACTTCTTCATAATCTTTATTTGGGTAAAAAATTTTTGTTAGGGTTTTCATTGGAATCCACTCTTGATTTGTTTCTTGAATTGCCTGGGAGATTTTTTGCAGCATATCTAGTTGCGTATTTGTTAATGTTGATAGTAGTTTGTAATTTTGCTGGATGTTTTGAGATTTATTTTTTTCTTCAAGCAAAAATGGGGATGGTTTTTGTATTTCCAAGGATTTTTTAAAGTTTAAGATTAAGGAATTAAAATTATTTATCTGAGATTCTAGGGATTTTATTTTATGAGTTAAAATGAGATCTTGATTTTTTAAATGATTTAAATAGCTTCTAACAACTTTCATATCTGATTTTATTTTAAATATAGAAGAGTTAAGATGGCCTGCTAAAAGTGCCAGTTGTTTTGAATAATTATCCTCTATGTACCTCTTTTTTTTGGAAGACAGCAGAACCATGCTATTATTTTAGGTTTTAGGCTTTTAAATGTTTCGAAATAGGCTCCGAAAACATTTCGGTTTTTTCGGAAAATTTCCGGAAGGTGACTTTTAAGGTCAGTTGTATTTGAAGAAGAGAGGTGTATTAATTTTAGCTGATTAGATTATTAAGATTAAACTTTTTTAAGTTAATTACAGATCAAGAAGTGTTTTTTGATATGGTTTTTTAGATTTTAAGCTTAAGAGTTTTGATAAGAGATTTAATTTTTTGAAATCTTCTGAGATTGAAAGAGTAGCTTTAGCATTGAAAAACCTATCTTTGATAACTGGAACACCTTTGGAGAGAAGTGAGTTTACTGCTCCTCTTACAGTTGGCTCTGAAAGTGAGAGTTTTTTTGCTAGATCAGAGTATGTAACTTCTGGCTGAGCTTGTGAGAGCTCGTAGATTGATATGAAAATGGAGAGTTCTCTGTCAGTTAAAGATAAAAATGTGGAAGTGAGGGCTTGATCTAGGTCTGAAAGTACTGATTTAATCTCATTTTTTTTAAAATTTGGCAAAAGTGAGAGTTGTTGTAGTGGTTGGCTAGGGGGTTTAGTGATATAGAGTATTGGTTGTTTGGGATTGTTGATCATTGTTGGGGATTGTTGGGGATTGTTGGGGATTGATTGGCATTGATTGGCATCGTTGATGATCGTTGATGATCGTTGATGATCGTTGATGACCCCATTGTTTCCTATGGAGTTTTTAGGTGTAGAAAGGGGGATTTTTCTGTCTTCTATTTTGGTTTTTTGGACGAAATTAGCCTTTGTTTCGCTTAAAATTGATTTTATAGCCTTTATTTCTTCTTTTAGTAGGTTTATATCTATTTTAACGTCAGAAAAGGAGTTTTTAATCTTATTTTCTAGTATTAAAAGGTTATTTTTAGGGTTTTTCATAGTAAAACAAAGGAAAATAACAGAAAGTGAGAGCAAACTAGTATTTATACTTTTATCATTGATTGGCATTGATTGGCATTGATTGGCATTGATTGGCATTGATTGGCATTGATGATTATTGTTGATTGAGTAATTTTTGTACGAGTATGATAAAGATATCTTTTTCAGGGGAGATTCCTGCATTAATGAGGTTTTTTGCAAGGTGTTTAGCTAGTTTTTTTGTGTCAGAAAACTGTGTTTTGTCTGTGGAAAATAGAAAAGTGAGGGTTTCTTTGCACAAGTATCCTTCATTTAGCTTTAGGCAAAGGTTTGTATTTTCTGGTTTTTTCTTTATTTCTAGGGTATTTAGGTTAATTTGAATATTTTCCTTTTGAAATATCTTAGGGGAGGTCTCGGTAAAAGAATGTTTTTTAAGTTCTAAGACTAAAAGAGAAAGTAAGAGGTCTTTAAAACCTAATTTTTTGAGGGTTTCTTCTAAGTTAGGGTAGAGATCTTTTAAAGTAAGCTCTTTTTCTTTTTGTAAATGGATTATTGGGCCAAGGTATTTTTTTACTTTTTGAATAGGGTATTTTTTTCTATATTTTGATTTTACTAAGTAAGCGTAAGAGTAGATTTTTCCGTTTTTTGAGGTTCTTGATTTTGTTCTTATGTACATATGTGGGCACTATTTTAAATATTGGCTGTATAGCTTATATTGCTGTTTAAATGCAAAAGTGAGTTTTTTAAGAAGCTTTCTTCATTGATTCAATTTCTGATTTTAAGGCGAGCTTGGGGAATTGAATATGGGGAGGAATATTTAGCTCTTGAGAAAGTGAGAGTGCCTTGACATTGCATCTTGTAAGGATAAGATTCATGATTGGAGCAGAGAGTTCTTGATTGATCTGCTTATTTTTTGTCCAATTAGCGAGAATTTCTTTTTGTAATTTTTCATCTGTCATGTAGACTACATGACCCTGAAATTCTATGTATGCTATATCTGGATCATAAGAGATTGCAAAGAGAAAATTAAATTTGAGAACTTTTTGATTGTCTAATGGAGAGAGTGCTTGCTCTTTGACTTCGATTATTTTAAGGGAGTTTTTTGCTTTGATGTCTGATGTAGGATTTTTCTTTTTTTCTGCATGAACCTTTTCTAGAGTGAAATTGAGTATCATGAGATTCTTTTGATAAGAAGATTTTATAAATTTATTGTTTTATAAAACTTTAATGGATTTAATTATTCGTGAGGCTAGAGAGGAGGATTTTATTGACATTGAAAGACTGTTGGGATAGATAAATCTTAAAGATTCTATAGAATTGTTTAGGAGATTGGGTTTTGAAATTAGGGATTCACTTTATATATAATGGATGTAAACTAAGAAAATATAATGGACGTAGGATATAAACTAAGAAGAGTATAAAAGAAGGATATAAACTAAGAAAATAGGGGATTACTTCTGCTTTAACTTCTCTAGAATATCTTCTTTTCCTTTCCAGACCAGAGATTCTTTTAGTACTTCTTGTATTGTTAATACTGGAATGATTTTAATTTTCTTTCTTAGCTCTTTTGAGATTATTATATCTCTCTCATTTGCCTTTGGAACTATAGCTCTTTTAATTCCTGCTTGGATTGCTGCTTCTACTTTTTGTGTAACACCTCCGACTGCGAGAACTTCTCCTCTTACTGAAAGAGAACCTGTTAATGCTGTGTCTTGTCTGGCTGGGATTTTTTTTAGGGCTGAGATTATGGCTGTTGCAACTGCAATTGATGCTGAGTCACCTTCTACTCCACCGTGTTCTGAGGCTGTTTGCAGGAATTGAATGAAAATGTCATACTTCTCTTTAATGTCTTCACCAAAGTGCTTTAATATTATGGCAGAAACATTTTTTACTGCTTCTTTTGCAATTTCTCCAAGTTTGCCTGTTGCAATGAATTCTGATTTTTTTCCACCAGGAGTGACTTCTGATTCTATTGGGAGAACTATGCCTGAAAAGTATGAATCTGAACCCATTACTGCTAAACCATTAACGCGGCCAATCATAGCACCTTGAGTTACAATAACTTGGTATTTCTTTTTGTTTTCAATATATTTTTCTACAATTTGCTGTTCTAGAGTTCTTGCGAGAGATTTTGCTTTTACAACATGAATTGGAAGAACATATTTTAAATTGTCCTCTAGAGCTAGGTCTCCTGCTGCCCTTACTAGCCCACCTAACTCACGAAGCTTAAGAGTTAATTTTCCTGAGATGCCTGCTCTAACGCGGGCCTCTTGAATCACTAAGTCAACTGCTTCTTTTGTGAAATGGGGTATTTTTTTATCTTTGACAACTTCTTGAGCAATAAATATCGCAGTTTTATCTCTGTTTTCAAGAGTGTCATCCATCATTGTATTCATATTTACTTCATAACCATAACCACGAATCCTTGATCTTAGGGCTGAGTGCATCTTTTCTAGAGTTTCTAAGGTTCCTGCTGCTACTAAGATAAAATCTGTTGGAACTGGATCTGATCTTACCATTGCACCAGAACTCCTTTCTGATTGACCTGTTATAGGATATTTTTTTTCTTGCATTGCTGTAAGTAACTCTTGCTGGGAATGACGAGAGAGATTACCAATTTCATCGCAAAAGAGAACGCCCTTATTTGATTTGTGGATGAGACCTGGGACTAGTCTTTCGTAAGCGGGTGTTCCTAGACCTCCGCTTTGGAGAGGATCGTGAAGCACATCACCAAGTAATGCGCCAGCATGAGATCCAGTAGCATCAAGGAATGGTGCTTTTTTATTTGTTGAATTGTCAATTATTAATTTTGGAACTTGAGCGCTAATTTTTGTTCTTCTATTTAAATTTATAAAGAGCACAAATGAAGCTAGAAAGATCATTGAGCCAATCATTGAGGCAGCTGCCATTATATCACCATATTCTTGCCTAATCCACCAAGGTGTAATTATTGCTAGAATAACTAGAATGAAAAAGACCAGATTTTGATGTTTCATTGATGACATTGCTTGAAGTCTGGCCCTGTTTGTTATCTCGATGCCTTGACCTTTTGGGACCTCTTTTATTAAAGGAGAATTTTCATCTCTTGGGTTTGGTAATGAGAGAACATCTATGAGCCTTTCATTTGGGAGCAATTCTGAGAGAGCTTGACCTGCAAGAGATTTTCCAGTGCCTGGTTCTCCAATTAGCAAAACATTTCTATGCTGATTTGCTGCTTTTTTTATTATGTTGACAGCTTCGTCTTGACCGATGATTTGATCTATTAACTTTTTTGGCACTGAAATTTCAGCTGTTGTTTTGTATTTTAGCATTTTTTGGTGGTATAACTAAATACTATTTAAAGGAGTATATAAAATTTTTGTTATTATTATTTGGGAAATTTTAGAAACTAAATAGTATTTGTAATGTTAAGAGTGGTATTTAAGATTTACATTTAAATTATATCTTCTTCTGAAACAACTACAAAGTCGCCAACTGCTATTACTGCTGAGAAAGGGATTGTTAAATTTCCTGTTGGATCTTTTTCCATGTTAAGACCTTCTGTGTATGCTGTTGGATTTTTAAGAATAATCTGTATTAACTCCCCGGTTCTTGTTTCAAAAGTGAGATTACCTACTTCTCCAAATCTTTTGCCTGATTTCGTGACTACTGTTTTGCCTAGAAGCTGTTTTGAGTATTTTTTATCTTCTTCTGCCATATTGGATAAATAAACATAAGTGGTTTATAAAGCTTTCTTAGGGTTTTGTTTTACTATGGTGTTATAAATTTTAATAGGGTTGTATGGAGACCCTGACACCATGGCTTCTTGTGGAGATATTTTGGGTTTATTTTTGTTATTTGATATGGAGAGTGTGATAGGCATAAATTTATTTGATTTTTTGATGGGAGAATATAAGAAAGAGCTAATTTTAACTTTGTTTTAGTTATTTTTATTTATTTTTATAACGCTTTAAAACTGTTTATATATATAGTTTAAAAGTTTTTCTGTGGTGTAGAATATAAGTAATGGTTTTAGTTTATGTTTTGTAATGGGAGAGAGATAATTTTTTCTAGTGGAAATGGTGGTGTTCATTTAGAGGTGGTAATGGATTTTTTTTGGTTTATTTATAAAGATTATCTCCATTGGAAATATAGGTGTTGGTGGTTATATTAAAGTACAGTAGTATTTAAATATTTTTTATGAATTTTCTTGATAATGGTGAAAAAATTGGATGTTTTTCTTAAAAATTATATTAAAAAGAAAACTATTTTTAAAAATAAAAAGGCTTTGCAGTCTAATTACACTCCTAAGAATGTTCCTTATAGAGAGGAGCAGATTGATCAATTGGCCGGAATCTTAGCTCCGGTCTTAAGAATGGAAAAACCGAGCAATGTTTTTGTTTATGGAATAACTGGTTCTGGAAAGACATTAGTTGCGAGGCATGTGAGCGAGAGTATTCAAAAGATTGCAGATGAGAACAAGGTAAAATCAAAATTCTTGTATCTAAAT
>CAZCNK010000070.1:0-5651 GCA_964500345.1 Candidatus Woesearchaeota archaeon
CCAAATTCATTTTCATTTCAATTTCCTCCAAATTTATTTTTCCTAATTTATTTTTAATTTTGATTTCAAACTTTTATTTCTAGCATATCACCCCAACAGTTATTCTTTTTATCTCTTGAAGTCTCCTCTTTCCAGGATCAACCTCGCTATTATTATCTCCTTTTGTTATTGCAAACCATCCTTGCTCATCTTCACCAATCTCAACAACCCTATGAACAATCAAATCCTCTCCAAAGCTATAAGCTACTATGTCTCCTGTTTTTATATCTTTTTCGCTCTCTGGAAATATTTCAATACCATTACAGCCCTTGTCTAAGAAAGGATCCATTGAATTGCTATTTGAATATCTAGACCAAGTCACTTCCTGATCTAACTGGATTAAAACCTTATCATTATCAACAAATATTTGGTCTTCTTTAACATGATCACTTTGGCTCAGTCTCTCATTTCCACCAGTTTCAAAATTAATCGGGCTCTCCTCCTTATTAAAATATTTAAATACTGAAATTCCTGTTAATGTTCCCATTACAAACATTGCAACTAGCAATAATGAAATTGTTTTTTCCATCTTATCCTTGAAAACCTGGTCTTTCACCCGTCCTTTTTCTTAGCAACTCTTTATACCCTTCCTCAATTCCATACTCTTTCATTTCTTTTTCTTTAATCATAATATCGTGATCTCTTTTCACAGCCCTAACTACCCTCTCTAAATCTTCCCTTCCATCTAACTTTTGAATCCATCTCAATGGTAAACTTACTGTTATAGGAACCTCTTCCTCAATATGACCAACTGTTAAGCCACTATCATCTACATATCTATTTCTTAAATTTGGTAGTAATTCCATTCTATCAAGAAATATCTTTGAAACTTTACCATACTCTTTATTCCCATCAGGAGCTGCCAACATCACATACTGCCCAAGATATCCAAAAAATGGAACACTATTCTGAACATCAAATTTTACATTATCTTCACTTGCTAACCTAAAACCTAAACTCTGTAAAGGATAAATATGCGGTCCATTTAAAACTCTTGCCTCCAAACCATTACTAGTATCCACTAAACTCACTATTTGAGAAAAAACAACAGTAGATCTATTAATTTTACCTATTCTTGCTAAGAAGGCAGTCTGGCCTTTATCTACATAATACCAATTTCCTATTTTCAAATCACTAAAATCTAATCTTGTCATTTTTCTAATTTTTAAAGGAAAAAGCTATTTATAAATCTTTCTATTTTATACTATTTTAAAGTAGTGATTATAAATTAAAGCCATTCATCTCGCGTACTAAAGTACAGAGATCTCTAGCTTAGGTATTAAAAAAACTTAATTAAAGCTTTACCACGATTGAACTTTGAGATACTTTCTTTTCACTAAAATATCATAATCTTCATCACCAGAAAGAAGAATATCACAACCTGTAAGATTTGCTGTTGCAGCAATAAAAGAGTCTATTAAAGACAGACCATAAGTAATGGACACTCGAGCAGCCTCCTCTGCCATTTCTCTATCAACTAACACAAGACTAATCTTTTCAGAGGCAATTACCCCATCAAAAAACTGATCTATTATCAATTTAGATTTTCCACCCTGCATTAATTTTTTTATTGTCTCTGCTAAAACTATAATAGGAATCACAATTCTAGTTTTACCCCTTCTAGCATCTTCAATAAGCCCAACTGCCCTTGGGTCATCTGAAAAAGCTTTTAGAATAAACCAAGTATCAGCACAATATTTCATTATCTATCCTGTCTTCTCTCCTCTTTAACTTCTCTCCAAGCTTTTTTCCAATCAAAAGGTTGTGCCTTACGAATTGCATCTAGCATCAAATCTTCAGGACTTGTCTTATTTCGCTTTGTTAAAATTATCTCTCCCCCAGGCATATGAGTTACAATTATAATATCATCTTCTTTTAATTGATCCTCATCTCTTATCCTTTTAGGTATAGTAATTTGGCCCTTCTTCCCAATCCTAATTTTCTCCACTGAAAAGTTATGTTTTATCACGATATATTCTACAATTTCAGAATTTATAAACTTTTCGGAAAAAAACAGAATTTCCGAATTTTTAGTTTTTACGTTTTTACTTTTTACAACATCCTAACTAATCTTATTTTATCCTAATGCACTCTAAATTCTTTGGAGCGCTAGTTTCAACGTTATGTATTTTATGTATAGCAGAAGCTAATTCAAGGCATTTATTATTTTCCCCATGCACAACAATTACCTTCTTTGGCCTGGGATCTACCTCATGAATATACCTAATTATTTCAGTTCTTGAAGCATGGCCGCTTAAAGTGCTCTTCAAAACCTTCATCCTGACGTTTATTATTTCAGGCTTATCCTCAAAAGTCATCTGTATCTCTTTTTCTCCATTCTGAACCCTTCTTCCTAAACTTCCCTCACCCTGATAAGAGGTAAATATCAAAGTGTTTCTGGGATTATCAGCCAAATGCCTGAAATATTCCAATGAAGCCCCAGCATTTAACATACCTGCTGTTGCTAGGATCACGCAAGCCCCGCCTTCTTCAATAATTTCCTGCTGCTCTTTCCTACTTCCAACCCTTTTAAAAATATCACTCAAAAAAGGATTCTGATCTTTATGAAAAATATTTTTCCTAACGGTTTTATTTAAATAATCAGGATAAGCAGTATGAATAGCAGTAACATCCCAAACCATTCCATGAACATAAACCGGAATCTTATCCAATTGACAAGTTCTAATAGCATTCTCCAATATCAACATAACCTCTTGAGCCCTTCCAACACCTAACACAGGAATCAAAACCTTGCCTTTATTTGCAATTGTCTCTTTAATTGAATTAATCATCTCATCCTCTTCCTGTTTTCTAGATATGGCAATATCATCTTTTCCGCCATAAGTGGCTTCAATGATTACAGTTTCTAATCTTGGAAAAGAATTTGAAGCTGGTTCTAATAGCTGAGTTCTCAAATATTTTAAATCCCCTGTATACAATAAGTTATGCAAACCATTTCCAATATGCAAATGAACTAAAGAACTTCCTAAGATATGGCCGGCATTATAAAATGTCAATCTTACATCAGGGGTTATATCAGTTACTTCCTCATAATCTAAAGTTATTGCATGTTTTACCATTTCAGCAACATCAGAACTTGCATAAAGCGGTTTCTTTGCCTGTTTAAAAGTAACCCCAATCAAGTCTAAAGCAATTAAAGCA
Source organism: Candidatus Woesearchaeota archaeon (assembly GCA_964500345.1). Lineage (GTDB taxonomy): Archaea > Nanobdellota > Nanobdellia > SCGC-AAA011-G17 > UBA489 > CAZCNK01. The sequence goes on from CAZCNK010000070.1 coordinate 3,202, forward strand.
GCAACATCCCTAGTTGGCTCAGTGCAGTATAAAGGCCCTCTATACCCCATCTTATAAAGATAAGGAACAAAACCAGAATGATCAATATGAGCATGAGACAATATTATTGCATCAATCTCATCAATCTTAAATTCAGGTGCATCTAAAAATGGATATGCCTCTTGATCTTGCGCAGCAACATCAATCCCACAATCCATTAAAATTCTAGACTCAGGTGTTTGCAATAGCATGCAGCTCCTACCCACTTGCCTTCCTGCTCCTAAAAATGTAATCCTTACCCATTCATGTTTCTTCTCCCTTAACCATCCATCATAAATTCTATGGCCAACCTTATTCAAAAACTTCTTCCTATAATCATTGTTCTGAAATAAAACAGATCTTATATTTTCAATAAGCTGTGATCTTATGGCAGGAGTTCTCCTGATTACAGGAATCCATAAAGTTTGTTTTTTAATTTCTTTTAAAACCTCTCCCTGTTTTCCAATTGCAATTCCTGGCTTCTCAGCCTCAATTATAACAATGCTTCTCTGAGGATCAAAAATAATATTGCTAGCCTTAGCCTCTTCAGGAATTATTTTCTGAATCATTTCTTTAGCTTTCTCGACCTCCATGCATAAACTTGGATCTGGCCTCAACTCAATCCTTTTCTTAATATTATTCACTATGTCTTTAATTATGCTGTTCTGATTCAAAAAGAAATTCTTATTTTTAGTATAAAGAATTATGTTTGCCCCCTCAAAACTAGTCTCAGATATATTTTTATCCGGGTCTGGTATTCCTTTTAATATCTCATCAAAAATATTTGCCATTTTCAATTCATATTCCAATTAGTATTTAGAAAGTTAAACTACAAGTTGAGTATCAAGTTGTTTTGTAAGAACCTTTTTAACACCTAATTTAGTAACTGCCCAAACATCAATCCCTTCCCCTGTCCCAGTATCTCTTTGCATAGCAGCATTAATAGCCTTAACACCTAATTTGATAGCATCAATTACTTTTATGTCTTTTTTATACATAGTATCCAAAACTCCATATGCCATCATAAATCCAGAGCCATCTAAAACATAATCATCATGCTCAAAAACACTCCCATCTGCTCCAACATCATACAGATGAAATCCCTCACTATCAATTCCTGCAACTAAAAATCCTGTAACACCTAAAATTGGGCTAAATTTTCTAATGTTCTGGTAAACAATCGCTCCCAGTAAATTAGAAGTCTCTTTAACAGTAGCCTCTTTAGCCATTCTGATAACCCTCAACTTTAACTCTGCTTGAATCAACTTTGTTATAAGCTGAGCATCACTCACAGATCCTGCAATAGTCACAGCTATATTGTCTGTTATTTGAATTATCTTCTCTACCTTTTTATTAGCAACCAACATCCCCCCATAAGTGGCTCTTTTATCAGCTGCCAATACAACACCATCAGTGCATTTAATTCCTACTGTAGTTGTTCCCTTCTTAATTATCTTATCTTCGTCCATTTAAACTCACCAGAACTCTATATATTCTCTAGTTTATCCTCATATATAAAACTTTCGATTTTTCTCTCTTGCAACATCTTCATCTTCTAATCTCTTCATGAAGATTAAATAAGACATTTGCTCGATAGCTTGAAGTGGATTACTGATCCCGCCACTCCAGAATTTATTCCAAAGCAAGTTCATTTTTGATTTTAGTTCTGAATCTAGCATTTTAGTTCAGTCCTTTTTGTTGTTTTTTCATTTTTGGCGATATTTATTTCTTTGTTTGAGTCATCATCTATTATATATAAAATATCTTCGTTAAGCTGACATTCTTTATATTCTTTTTTCTCTGTTAAAAACCAAATGATTTGTTCATAAAATTCTGGAAGGCATTCTATTTTATATCCTTTGCCAAGATATTCTCCTTCTTTTATTTCAACACCTTTTAGTTTTTCTGCAAAATTTTTTGCTTCTAATAAGTCTTTTTCAAATTCTTCTCTTTTTACGTCTTTTATTAAAAGGGTTTCTCCGTGTTCTCCTTCATACCAATAATATTCAACTTTGAAAATATTAAGTTCTGCCATTTTACTCTCCGATTAATAATCCTTTTATTTTATTTACGAAATCTGCTGTTTCTTTTTGAAGCATTTTCGCAATTGAAATGCTGAATGATTCATCAACTCCATAGCAGGCTCTTTCTCTTAATTCTTTTGATTCTATTACAAAATCTATTTCATTCTTATCTAAGGTTATTTTTTCTAATAAAAAATCTATGTCTTCTTTCTTTAGCACGTTGTCTTTGTGATAATAGAACAAGGTTATTGCTGTTAAGGTTGCAAGGTGGCTGTTTGATTTATAGCCCAATTTTGCAAGCAGAGCAAGAGATGTATGATAAATGGAGTAATAATAGATAGTTATGCACCAATCATAATAATTTCTGTTTGGAAGTTTTTCTTTTATTGAAAAATTATGCTCTTCTAA
>CAZCNK010000071.1:0-1942 GCA_964500345.1 Candidatus Woesearchaeota archaeon
CAGACTGGAATAGTTGGAAGTGCTTTATTATGCCTTCCAAATATAAAAGAAGGAGAGATTAAATTAGGCGGAGAAAAAGTAATACTTATTTATGATGAAATTTTAGATGTGATAAAAGTTTATAAAAATTTAATAGATGAAAAAAATCTATTGCCAACAATTGATTTGTACTGGTTTGCTTGGTATGCTTATCACCCAAACACAATCATTTTCAATCCTTAAAACAAATTTTTATGGTTAAAGGAAAACTAAATGAAGACTAAATTCTTATGAAATTAAATCAAAAATTGAATTAAAAATTAAACTAAACAATGGGGGTGAAAAAATGAATAAAAAAATGAATAAAGTTATATTTGGTACTGTTTTGGTAACTTTCTTGTTTTTGCTCAGTAGTTCAGCGTCTGCATACCACAATTCTTTATCAGTCTACTTGCCGACTGTGGGAAATCTTCTAATAGATAGCCCGCTTTTACAGAGATCAGACTTTAAAGAATTTGAAACAAACCCATACTTTAAAGAATTTAGCGATTCTAGAGAAGAAAATCCAGATATTGCTAGACATCATGAAAAAGATACCACAATTTCTGAGGCAAGACTTGCTAAAGAAGAAAGGGATCGTGAAGCACAAAGCAAGAGGTTTGGTCTTTTTACTGGAAAAACAATAAGAAATATAAAAGGCCCAATATCATTTTTTGACGAGAACTCAAAAAAACAAAAGCTATTGTAAGCCCGCCGCCAAGCAAAATTTAATTTTTTATTTTTTCAATTTTCTCTCTAATAATTACTAATTGAAAGTATATTTACAAATCAGAGTCCCAAGAAACCTAGGTTGACCTTAGTAGCTATTTTAGTTAAAATTCTTTTTAAACCTTAAAAATAGATTTTATTTACTCATAAATTTTAATAGAATTATGGCATCCACACTAAAAGAATTACTTGAAGAGGGTATTGTAAGAATAGCAAAGCTTCCATCTAAAAATGACTCTCCATTAGAAAATCTTGATACTTTAGATGGCTACACAGTTCCCTTAATGTCTCATGACTATTCAGCAAAAACAGCACTAATGTGGAATACCTTATATGAAAAGCTAGGGCTTAATTTAAGAAATATAATGGTTGTTGCAACTCCACAAAACCTTGAAAAAATTTTTTATGCATTTAGAAGAGATCCAAGATATCTTGGTGGTGGTGTTGCTGTAGGTTTAAAAGAGAAATCAATACCTTTCTTAGATGAGGTAAGACCACCAAATCTCGAATCCATAAACATAATAGTTAAAGAAAATGGAAAGCTAATAGGTTATAATACAGATGCGTATGGTTTTGTAAGAAGTTTAGAAGAAAAATTTCTTGAACTTGGTTCAGATCTAAAAGGAAAAAATGTAGTTATTTTTGGAGCTGGTGGTGTTGCAAAAGAAGTGATAAATCTATTAGCTGAAAAAGGGATCTCAAGAATCTACATTGTTAATAGGACATTTTCTAAAGCAGTTGAAATTGCATACAGATTAAATCAAAAATACGATAATTTCGCACAAGGTTTAGGCGAAGAATTTATTAGAGGCATAACTCTAAATTCATTTACAAAACCACATGCTCTCATAAACCTAACAGACAAGGGATCTGACGGCCCTTTAGAAGATCAATCATTCCTTGCTCCAGTAAATGATTTCAATGAAACTCTTGCTAGACAAATTTTGGAAATGCTTAAAGGCATTAATCCAAATATTGTAATAGCTGACATAGTTTTCCAAAAATCAGGCAAGTCAAAAACACTTAGAATGGCAGAAGCCTACGGTTTTAAAAATTTGCTTGACGGAGTTCCAATGGTAGTATATCAAGCAGGCCCTGCATATCTTTATGTACAAAATACCAACCCAAACAAACATGAAAGAAAAGTTACTCTTGAAGAAGCACTTTCAGTATTTAAAGAATCTGTAAAGAATCC
>CAZCNK010000071.1:2042-5588 GCA_964500345.1 Candidatus Woesearchaeota archaeon
GTAAAGAATCCATATCACCAATCTACCTAATCCAATCTTCTAAAATAATTTTTTTTAAAGAAATCTCTAATTAACAAACATCATAAAATCATAATAAAAATAGTTTATTCTTCAAACTTTATTGTGCAATAATCATTTCTTCTGTGCCATCTAATTCTTCTAAATATTCAAGATACTCTAATTCCTCACTCAACCTTTCTTCTAATTCCTCACTCAAATAATTTTCTTCTACTATCTTCTCTGTCTCATTTAACTCTTCTACAAGATAGTACTCCTCAAACATCTTATCGTACAGAAGTCGATAGCACCTGCCATTATGGCACCTTATAACCTCTATCAAATTATCACCTCCAAAAAAGCTAACATAAATTTGGTGCATCAATTAATAAATACTTTATCTTTAACCCCTTAATGCCTGCTTTAAGAAAAAATATTTGGATTAAAAATAAAAAATTTAATAAAGAGCCTATTATTTATTTCTATTATCAGCAACACCCTTTTTTACCACAACAATCCTCAAATTTCTTTCCAGATCCACATGGGCATACTTTGCTTTTCGATTTTTTACTTTTTGGCATTTTAATCCTCCATAGTTTTATATTTTTATATTTCTATATTTTTATGTCTCAATAATTATATAAAATTACTTTACAGAATTTATTATATAAATATATCCTTTAATTGATAAAAACTACTTTATTTCAAATTTGAAGTTAATTTATTTCAAGTTTATAATTTGCTAAATAATTCTAGAAACCATGTCATAACCAATGAGGATTATTGAGATTATTAATACTAAAGCTACAAACAGAGAGAAAACTCCGGCTGGTGTTGATAAAGTGGTTTGGATTATTTGCCTTCCTGTAATGTCTGATGCTAGATCAACTGGAGAATAAATTCCGAATAATATTAAGGCTGCTACTAGAAAGATTAAGATTGGGCCATGATTTCTGATTTTCATTAATTTTATTCAAATTTTGAGATTTATATATTTTATTGTGCTAAAATCTGTTAAAAATGTTAAATGAAAAGTATTTAAATATGCTAAATTTGGGCATTCTTATGAAGAAATTTTTTTTCCCTGTTCTGAAATTTTTGATTTTTGCATTAGTTTTGATCTTAATTTTTTATTTTGTAAATGTTAAATATGGAGATTTGATTAAAGATTCTGAGGGAAGGAGAGAAATTATAGAAAGGGCGTCTAATTTTGTTGAATCTTATGGTTTTTTTGGCCCCCTCATTTATATTTTAATTTACGGATTGTCTGAGATTATACTTTTTCCTGGGACTTTATTAACTTTTATTGGGGCAGTAATTTTTGGAATATGGAAAGGAACTTTATTTACGGTTATTGGAGCTACGTTAGGGGCTAGTTTGGCTTTTTTGACTGCAAAATATTTTGGAAAGGATTTTGTAGGATTATTGCTGGGAAAAAAATTAGAGAGATTTGAGAATTTGTGCAGAGATTATGGTTTTAAGGCTATAATTATTTTGAGATTATTGCCTGCTGTTCCTTTTAATGCGTTGAATTTTATTTCTGGTTTATCGAGAATAAGATTTATTGATTATTTTTTAGCTACTTTAATTGGAATAATTCCTGGGACATTTGTTTACACTTATCTTTTTGCAACTGTTGGGGAGAGGATTTTGATAGGGGAGGTAAGAATAGGAGATTTTTTGAGTTTGGAGTTGATTTTGCCAATATTGCTTTTTGTAGTACTCTTAGTAACAACATTTTTTTTGAAAAAGATTATATTTAAAAAAGAGAAAATTTGAACTAAAGTTATGAATACTCTTTGGCATATCTTTTGGACTTATATTATATTTAGAAAGAAGAAATATGCTGTTAATGCTACTGTGTTTTCTTTTATTCCAGATATCAGCTATTTGGTAAGCTTGGCAATAATGTTTTTATTATATGGACTTAACTGGGAAAGTTTTCGCATGGCATTTCATTTTTCATTCGCTCAAGTAACTACTAAATTTTTTCATTCTTTTGCTATAATTTTTTGTTTTGCTTTTTTAACTTTTATTATTGGATTTAAAAATTTGTATCTTTATTTCTATTCATGGATATTTCATTTATTGATGGATATGCTTACTCATGTGAGTGATGCTTATGAGATTTTTTGGCCAATTTCTAGCATAAGATTTCCAAGTTTTGTTTCTTATTGGGAAACCCGGCATTATAGCTTTGAGCTTAATTTAATTAATTTTATTTTAGTGACTTGTGTTATGATATATTTAATTTTTAAAAATGAGAGGATTAAAAAATTTGAGTATTATCTTTTTGCTGTTTTAATAGTTTATTTAATGTTAAATATAATTCTGTTGAGTAGATCACCAAATTATAACTTATTTGCCTTAATCTTTTTAATTGTTCCTTTACTTTTATTTTTGATTTATATTTTTAAATCTTTTTTGGATAAATTTTTTTCTTTAAGTATCAAACGAAAGATTTATAAATAACATATGACGTAGATAACATATGTTACATGATGCATATGATATCTTTTTTGAGACATTAGGTAATAGAAGGAGATTGAAGATAGTAGAGGAATTAATAAAAGGTAGCAAAAGTGTTAGCCAGATTGTTAAGGCAGCAGGGTTTGAACAGAGCAATGTTTCTCATAATCTTAGAAGATTGGAGAGATGTGGATTTGTTAAGGCTGAAAAAGAGGGCAAAAAAAGAGTATATTCCTTGAATAAGGAAACAATTCAGCCTTTAATGTTATTGATAAATAAGCATGTTAATAAGTTTTGTAAAAATTGCCTTAAGGAGGGAATATAGAATGGGAGAAATTAAGAAGGCAGTAGGTACAGGATTTATCTCTGGACTGTTTGGATCACTATGCTGTGTTACTCCTTTAGTTCTTGTTTTATTAGGATTAAGTGGAGTATCTGGTGCAATGGGCTTAGCATCATATTTGCAACAGAATTTCAGGTGGGCTCTATTTATACCATTAGGTGTTTTGTTTTTAATCGGAGCAATCTATTTCCAAATTAAAAGAAAGGCAGGTGTCTGCAGTTTTGCAACTATTGGGAGGTATAAGAAGTTTGTTATGTCTACAATTATAATTGCAGTAGTAGTGTGGGCATTATTAATCTATGTTATAGTTCCAGGAATTTTTGGGATATTATCTTAAATAAAATAAAAAATTAATAAGATAAAAAATTGGGAGGTATAGAATAAAATGACAAACAAAAAGAAATGTTGCGCAGGAGGGGTATGCCCAGTATGTCCGTGTTGCATATGCATTTGCACAAAAAAATTAAAGCCTGAAGCAAAAAGGCTCTTGAGGGATCTGTTAAAATAAATCTGTTAAAGTAAAGATAGGTTTTAATAAGGCAGTAGGGTAATCAGATTAATATGAAAAGATATTTGAATATCTTGATAATTATTGTAGTAATTTTTATAATAGCATATGCTCTTAACTTTATCTGGGAGTTTGTGCATTATCCTTTATATTTGTGCAAAATTCCTTTGGGGGAATGTGCGATTGTTTCTGCCTTAAGAGATAGTCTGATTATTCTAACATTTTATGC
>CAZCNK010000072.1:0-782 GCA_964500345.1 Candidatus Woesearchaeota archaeon
GAGAGAGGGTCAAATAAAGAGTTCGCAAATTTTTTAAATATAGCCAAAGGTTCGGCCGGAGAAGTACGGTCAATTTTGTATATTTTGAAAGAAAATGGTTATATAAAGGATAGCGATTTTGATAATCTTTATTTAAAAATAGAGCAAATTTCCGCCCAACTCTCAAATTTCAGAAGATTTTTAATTTCAAATGTAACCATGAAAAAATAATCATTTAGTCTTTCAAAAAACATGAAATCTCACAGACCTTATGAGCTAAAAGAGTATGATTCTGAATGGAAAGAGATTTTTAGAAATAACGCGGAAAAACTGAAGCCTGTATTTGGAGACAATTTTGTCGAGGCTGACCATATAGGCAGCACTTCTGTCGATGTGGAAGGTATGTTGGCGAAACCGCAAGTTGATATTTTGATAGTCGTGAAAGCTTTGGATTTGGTAAAAAATATGCTGTATTTACAATTACTTGTTCATTAAAAAGTATTAAATCCATATTAGCTAATAGAAATTTCTTTATAACTATTCAGGCCAAAATTACTTAAATTAACAAAAACATTTATAAAGGAATCAACTTGTCTAGACTTTTAATGGGAGAAATAAGGTTAACGCAGGCAAGCAGTTTAAAACCTGGAAGTTATATTATACTTGATGGTGTTGCATGTGTTGTCAAGGACATACAAACTTCGAAAACTGGAAAGCACGGATCTTCAAAATGCAGAATAGAAGCTGTAGGTATAATTGGAGGCCAAAAGAAGATACATTTGAGTCCAGGAACAGATAATGTA
>CAZCNK010000072.1:792-5576 GCA_964500345.1 Candidatus Woesearchaeota archaeon
AAATGCCCAAGTATTATCTATTCATGGCGATACAACAACTGTGATGGATAATGAAAGTTTCGAAACATTTGACCTTAAAATACCTGATGAGTTAAAGGGACAGGTCAAAGAAGGTAGTGTGATTAATTACTGGATAGTATTAGACGAGAAAATTTTAATGCAGGCGAAATAATGGCAAAATTCCAAGAAGCTACAAGAAGGTTGTTTACCCACATTTATGTCTGCAGAAAATGTAAGTCCAAAATCAGGGCAGATCCTGCAAAGGTTATGAAAGGTTTTGTAAAGTGCAGAAAATGCTCTTCCATAGCCCTAAGGCCAATCAAGAAAAAATAAAATGGTTAATTATGATTTATTGTTTTTAGTTGTATTTTACTTATTTCTACTTATTATTTTTAAAATTTACAGAAATAAATTTCAGGTACAATGGAAGATATTTGTAATGTATAAAACCAAACTTGGAATCAGGTTAATGGACAAGATTGCAAAGAAGTTCCCAAGGTTATTAATTGTTCTTGGCTATTTTGGAATTTTTGTGGGTTTTGTTGGAATGGCTTTGACCTTTGGATTTATTATCTGGGCTGCTTACAGACTTATTTTTGTTCCTTCAGCAGAGGCTGTATTGGCCCCTGTTCTGCCTGGAATAACAATCAGCGAGCAGCTCCCTGTTTTATCTTTCTGGCACTGGATAATAGCGATCTTGGTTGTTGCAATTGTGCATGAATTTTCTCACGGTGTTTATTCAAGATTGAGAGATATAAAAATAAAATCATCTGGATTTGCTTTTCTTGGCCCGATACTTGCTGCTTTTGTTGAACCTGATGAAAAGCAATTAAAAAAGAAAAGGATAAGTGATCAGCTCTTGGTTTTTTCGGCTGGACCATTTTCTAATATAATTTTAGGTGTGTTTTTGTTTTTACTTTTAGTTTTTGTTTTTGTGCCTATAACCGCAAATATGGTCCAGGTTAATGGTATTATTGTTGCTGGTGTAAACTCAAGTTTGCCTGTTGGGACTAGTGGTTTAGTTGCAGGGCATGTGATTGAAGAAGTCGATGGAAAAAGAATTGATAATATCAATACTTTGGATGAAGTTTTGAAAGGCAAAAAGCCCAGTGATGTTTTGAATGTCAAGGCTAATGGAACTTATTACAACATTGTCTTGGCAGGGCATCCTGAAGACAACAACAAAGCATTCATTGGAATGAGCTTTAGTAAGTATGACACTGAATTAAAAAATAATTCTCTATCGTGGCTGCATAAATTTTTGAGCTGGTTTAATATGCTGTTATTCTGGACATTTAATATAAGCATTGGTGTTGGCTTATTTAATTTATTGCCTCTTGGCCCAGTAGACGGCGGAAGAATGTTCCATGTAGCAATGGTGAGCTTTACAAAAAATGAAAAGAAAGCCTTAAAGTTGCTAGGCTTTATGTCCTTTATTGTTTTACTCTTAATAATACTAAATTTGTTTCCATTCTTTATTAAGTTATTCAGGTTTCTTTTTGGATTCTTGCTTTAGTTACTTTTAAAAATGAATGCAAACTTCTAGAATTATGTTAGTAGATGTACATTGCCATTTGACATTTGAGGCTTTTGAGAAAGACCTAGATGAAGTAATTGAAAGAGCGAAAAAGGCCAAGATAACCAATATTATTTGTTCTGGTGTTGATCATGAGAGTAATGTTAAAGTTTTGGATTTGAGCGAAAAATATCCAGATATAGTACACGCTTCATTAGGAATTTATCCTTTGGACGCTGTTGGATTGGGGCATTATGATGGTGTACCTAGAGAAACTAGAAAAATAGATGTCGATAGTGAAATAGATTTCATAAGAAAAAATAAGGATAAAATAATAGCAATAGGTGAAATCGGTTTAGACAAATCTCCTGAAGTAGACTGCAAATTAGAAGAACAGAAAGAAGCATTCTGGAAAGTAATTAAATTAGCTGAGGAAATTAAAAAACCTTTAGTCGTTCATACTAGGAAGGCAGAGAAAGAAGCTGTTGACATTTTAGAAAGCTCAAAATTGAAAAACGTTGTTCTGCACTGCTTTACTGGAAATCTAAAATTGGTCAAGAGAGCAGAAGATCTTGGTTTTTACCTTTCTATTCCTACTATTATAACAAGATTAAAACACTTTCAGGAAGTTGTTGAGAGAACTTCATTAAGCAATTTGTTAACTGAAACTGATGCACCATACTTAAGTCCGTACAAGAATGAGCGAAATGAACCCAGTTATATAAAAGAGACCATAAAAATAATTGCGGAAATTAAAAAAATTACACCTGAGGAAACAGAAAAAATAATTTTTTCTAATTTTCAAAAAGTTTTTTTGAAAAATGAAGAATAGTAACATATTTAAAGGAAAATTACACAGAAATAATAGTAAATTCAGTCTTTGAACTGGGAAAGAGAGGTGAAAAATGGCAAAGAGAAGAAAAGCAAAGAAATCATCTAAGAAAAGGAGGAGATAAAACTCCTCTTTATTTTTTATAATTCTACCATCATTCCATCTGGTCCTGGATTTACTATAAGAGTTTTGTTTATTTTATCTTGCTTCCTGAAATTCTCATGAAAGTGACCGCATAAAACAAGCAGAGGCTGTACCTCATCTATAAAATTTCTTGTACTTTTACAACCCCTGTGGCCAACACCATTTATTGTTAGGTCATCAAGTTTTGTTTTGTATGGCGGAGCATGCGTTATGAAAATTAGTTTCTTTGTTTTGTCATAAGTCTTCTTAAATTGTTTTATTATTCTTTCAAACTCTTCTTCTATGTAAGAAAATCCTCCAGTTCCCCAACCAAAAAAAGAATATTCTTTGTAGATAAATTCCCCTTTGTGTAATGGTATTAAATTTCTGTAATTGGAACATATTTTTTTAATATCTTCTGGTGTTTCATGGTTTCCAGGTATGATCAAAGTTTTAATGTTAAGTTTATTCAGAAACTTTGCCCCTTCATTTAATCCTTTTGTGAATATGGAAAGATCTCCACAGCAAACTAGGAGATCTGGCTCATGCTTTAATGCCTTTTCTTTTATTTTATTTAGGCAAGACTCTCTTGAGTGCACATCTGTGAACGCCAATAGTTTCATATAAAAAAAGAAAGAAAGAACTTATTTAAAATCTTATTCTTCATTATAACCTACTAAAAAGGCTGCTTCTTCTGGGCTTATCTGGTCTTCATAGAGAAGATCATTTATTTCTCTTAGTGTTTTCTTTCTTATGCTCATTTTTGCCTCCAGAGAGATGGCTTCTCTCTTATAGGCAGATTGCGTAGCTGCAGACCAAATAGGTCATTCACGAGTCCTGTATCTAGCTCTATTGGTAACATTCCTTACACCTCCTAAGAATATTTATATTATGTTGCAGGTATTTTTGTATATAAATCTGGCGCGGGTCCTCCTTGTCGTGTCGCGTGCATTTTCAACTGGAGAATATATTTTATAGAATATAGATTGAAAATATTTCATTTCTTATGGAAAAACTATAAGTGGTGGTTACAAAAAATTAGGTTATGTAAAAGAATAAAATAGGTTTATACAGCGTAACAAAGCAAAGCAACATAAAACAAGCATTATGCTCAATTCTTTGATGTGAGAAAAGATTATGAGTAGACTCCGTGTTCAAGACGCACTATTAAATCGTAAACTTCTGAATATTTTCCTTGCTCACATAATTCATAAGGTGTTTTATCTCCTAGCGCTTTTATTGATGATTTGAACCATGTTAAACAATTATGCTCACCCATCGATTCAACTACTTTGTCCACTAAATCTTTTCCAGCGACTTCACAAAGTGTTTCTATCGAATAATTTTCATGTTTCATAATTTAGGAGAAGTTATTCTTTGAATATAAATATTCCTATCAACTATCTCACCAGCAAAAACTCTTCGCACCTTCGGTGCTCGCCTCGTTCTTCGAACTCGAGTTCATAACAGATGTTAGTTTCAATAAAAAATCGGCTATTTTGTAGAAGGGATTTGGGCTTTATTCAAAAAATTTAGCTCCATCTCTAAGAATATAGTTTAATCTATCATCTTGATTTACTGTAACATAACCAACAGGCATTCTTCCACCAATTTCAATAGCTCTTTGGCATCTTAATTCCTCATGAATTCTTGATTCAGGTCTAACATGATATCCACCAACAATTGCAATTAATGGTTTATCAGTTCTTGTTGCTTCTGCTCTAATCAATTTTCCCATAACCATTTCTCTTATTGCATTGTCATCAACAATTATACTATTGGGATCCAACTCATCGCGGAATTCATCCAATTTTACTAAAAATTTATAAAACATCTGATGAAATTGGCCAATTTTCGCATTTGGTAAATCACATGGTTTTAATTGAACACCATATTCATCTTTCCATCTATTTATCCAATCCACTGCAATTCTTATAGTTTCAGATTTTGATGGAGCTCCATTTGGTTCATAGACTTCATGCATTACAGTCCCAGGTTTTAATAGTTCAATTAAACCTCCTTGAAAAGTATAATTCGAATGCACAGCGTGCCTTTCCCCAACTAAGACTACTCTTGTGGGTTCATCTAATGGATGTTTGTAATGATTGAAACCATATCCTTTTTCTTTTGCTAATGTTCTAACTTTATCTAGTGGTATCATATAATCATGGAGTAAATCAAGACTTTATAAAGTTTTTTGATATGTTACTACTATTTAGTTTTATAAAGCCCAAATCCTTGATTTGCTTAACTAATGGTGCTTCGCACTCGATACGCCGATTTTTTTACTCTTCGGACGAAGTTTTCCCACAC
>CAZCNK010000073.1:0-3262 GCA_964500345.1 Candidatus Woesearchaeota archaeon
ACTGTTGACTTCCATTAGCCAATCTAATGTAAACTTGAGTTCCATTAAAGATTCTAGAATTAGGGATTGTATTCAGAATAGATTGTTTTATTGCTAAATTGCCAGAAGATTCATTAGCTGCTTTAATTGACTAAAAAGGAGGTTTTAAATATTTTGTTATCCTGTTAGAGTAAATGAAAGAAAGGGCATTTCTGCTAATTGAGTTAATTATATTCTTATCTGTTTTTATTATCATAAAGTCTATTCCTTCTAATGCTTGTGTAGAGCCTTATAGTGGAATGGAGATTTATCAAGATACAGATTTATGCCCTGGAGAGTATAATCTAACCGGCGGTATTAAAATAATGAATGATAGTATAAGATTAGACTGCAATAATGCTATCATAAATGGTGATGGGATAGGGATACTAATAAATAGAGGAAGTAATCTTGTTATTGAAAACTGTCTTTTAAGAGGTTACATATTTGGCATTTCTAGTTGTTCATTTTGGAATTGTTATTCTTTATCTTCTAGCAAGATTATTAATAATAAGGTGATTGCAAAGGTTTACGGGATACTCGTAAAAGGCACTCAAGGTAAATCCGATGGTAATATAATCGCTGGAAATTCTATTAGTAGTTTAGTATATATTAAAAATTCTAACGAGAATGCTGTTATAAACAATTCGATAGATGGTGTTACTATAGTTAGCTCAAATAAAAATTTGATAGAGAATAATATTGTAGGTGGAATCAATTTAGAATCTACTAATAAAAGTATAATCTCTAATAATAAGGTACAAAGTGTATATGCTAAAGGCTACCATAACTCAATCTTAAATAATAATATTACTGGACCTTTCCAATTCAATGGAGAAAGTGGAATATTCATTTCTCTAAATAGCAATTACACAGAAATAATAGGTAATAGCATTAAAGGCTTTTCTTATGGAATTTATCTAAGAAATCCTTCTAACTTTATTATTTCGGCAAATAATATATCAACTGTTACAAGAGCAAATATCTTTATAGAAGGTAATCTAGGAGAATATGTTAGTATTAGTCTAAATGATCTACTACCTGATTTTAGATATCACCGCAAGTATATAGTTAATAATGACTATAATAAAATTTTAAATGCAGAACTCAATTACTTTGGCACAACTAATCCTTTCTTAATAAAAAATAAAATCCAAGGTTTAGTAGATTATTGTCCCTTACTAGATAATCCTTATCCTGATGGAAAGGAATTGGATTGCAATGCATGGTGTAAGACCAATATTTGCCCTAAGCCTTAATTATAAAGTTCCTTTAATAAAATCTCTTATGTTTTGTCTTATTTGATTAGGTGTTAAATCTTGCATCTCTAAAACAAATAAAGTATCAGTAATATTATTCATATCTGTAAAAGATTCTCCCTCTGTGATATAATTAATAGCATATGCTTTATTTCCACTAATAACTAATTTATCAAATCTACCAAATTGTTGAGTTCCGTTTGCAAGTCTAATATAGATTTGAATATTATTGAAGATTCTAGAATTAGGGATTGTGTTTAAAACAGATTGTTTTATTGCTAAATTGCCAGAAGATTCATTTGCTGCTTTTATTTTAAGTGTGAGGACGGGAGGAGAAAAGTCTATATCATCTCTTGATGATATTCTAGTTTCTTCAATATTACTTGGATTTGTATTATTATTCTGTCCATCTACTCCAATTCCAAATAAGAAATTATTGTTTTGAAGTTTATTTTCTATGTCTGAAGAGGCTAAAGTTAGATTAATTGAATTAAAACCTAATGTTAGATTAGTAGTATTATATAAATTACCATTCTTCGGTCATGTTCAAATCCTCAATACTTTAGAAAAATGAAGACCATTTTTGACTCCTTTGAATGCCTTGAATGAACTTTTCAATAGGATTTGAACAAGGCCCATTCTTCATGTCTTTGTAAAAGTTTTCTTTAAGTTAAGAAACACTAAAGAAAAATTATTCTTGATACTATTCTCTTCTTTTATTTTAGCTGGGAGATAGGTGCATTGTTTGCTACGCTTTCGGGCATATTCCGCCTTTGCATTGATTGCATTCAAGAGGATTACCATCAGGATATGGACTATCAAGATAAGGACAAAAATCAACCTTACCAGAAATCTTATTGAATATTATTATCTGATCTGTTGTTCCATAATAGTTTAGTTCTGCATTCAGGGTTTCAGGAGCGCCGTTTGCTATGTGCTTTTGAAATGCAATATCTCCTGCTTCTTGAACTATATTATTTAAATTTACATTTACATTCTCCAAATGACCATCTATAGCAATCCCGTAAATATTGTCTAAGAAGGAGTTAGATGATATCTGTATATTTGAGGTATCTCTTAAACGGATTCCATATCTGTGAAGAATAACTGAATTACCTGAAATTTCTGAATTGTTGCTGCCTGGCATGATTGCTATTGCTGTGCTCTCAAAGAATCCTAAAGGATCTATAATTAGATTGCTGAGTATTTTATTTTTCTGGCCTTTGATTACAATACCATTTCCGGTTCCTATTATGGTATTTTTTGAAACGACATTCTTATTGGAAGATTGAAAGTTGATTCCCGCTAAACCGTCACGTCCATTATCAATTGTGTTGTTCGTTATGATATTACTGTCTGAAAAGGATAATAAAATTGCATTTAAGTGCTCAACGCTAATAAAGTTGCCTTGAATAATATTATTTTTAGATTTTTTACTGCCTGTGGTGTCTTTTATATACAATCCATATGTATCTGCTTGAATATAATTGTTAGATATTTTACTATTTGATAATGGGAGACCACCCCAAAAAAAAGTAGTGGAGATTCCATGAGAATAACCGAAGAGGAAACAATTCTCTACCGCTATGTCACTTCTATTATTTACATAAATGCCGGCAGCGTCGGGATTACCATTCAATCTTGCACCATTGCAATTTAGTGCCACACCATTTGCTCCAATCTTAACACCATGAGGTATATAGTAATCACCGGGGCACAATATGGCACTTTCGGTAAATACCTGCCCATCATATGGTTCAACACAGTCTGTTCCAGCATTGCTAAAATTCGGGCTAACCAATACGAAAATCAATAGTATTACAATAATCAGAGAGATTATGTTATGCTTTTTCATACAGATTTTCACCTTTAAATCATCTTCAATAAACTATTTAATCCTTTCTTTCAGCTACTACCTAAAAGAGATCATTATGTTGGAAGAGATCCTTTTAAAAAAGCCCCCACTTGTTCTGTTATCAGAACAG
>CAZCNK010000073.1:3272-5514 GCA_964500345.1 Candidatus Woesearchaeota archaeon
ATGTGGAGTTTTCAATCTCCATAACAAAGAAGGTTGAGCTTATATTGTTCATTCTTGTGAAGCTTTCCCCAAGAGTTACGTAATTAATAGCCCACCTCTTGCTTCCGTAAGAAATATATCTGTCAAATCTTCCAAATTGCTGAGTTCCATTTATCAATCTTATATAAACCTGTTTTTCATTGAAGATTCTTGCATTTGGTATTGCATTTACGACTCCCTGGGTTATTGCTATATCTCCTTCGCTCTCATTGGCAAATCTGTAGGTAAATGTTAAGACTGGTCTTCTTGATTCATTACCATCATCTCTTGGAGATATTCTTGTCTCTTTGGCTCCGTTTGTATCAAAATCAGTGGTCAATCCATCAATTCCAAATCCCCATAGGAAGTTTTTATTTAACAGTTTATTTTCTATCTCATTCTTTGCTGTGACCAAATTTACTATATTAAAGTCAAGATCTTTGCCTGTGATATTAACATATTGAAAGCCATTTCCCATATCGCTGAAGAAATCTTTGTTACCTGAAATGGTGTCTGGGTAAGTATCATTATTTCCATCCATGTTCATAAAGCTGAGGTTTTCACTCCCGAGGTTTCCCAGTTGTTTTATGAATATTGTCAAATTGATTTCTTGGATTACAGCACCTCTTGGAAGTCCAGTTAAATTCCATTCTATTGATGCACGATAGTCGTTCTTTGTAATTGCCGGTGGATTTGGCGGTGGCTGTTGTACAAGGTCTCTCTGGAATCCAGCCTTTAGAGTATTATTACCTATTGGGTTGTTTACTCTTGAAATGATCGAACCATTTTGGACATGGCCGTTCCATCTAAGACTTTCATTCCCAAATTGAATTGTCGGATCAATAACAACAGGATAAATTCTTGATTCATTCTTCAGCCAGTCTATTGGAATTATCAATCTAAAGTCTATGTCATTTCCAATCTTTGCTGCTGTAAAGCTTAAATCTGCATTTTCATTTTCATCATAAACATTTAAATCATTTATGAATAACTGATTCTGGTTATTGTTTGAGAAAATGATAGAGTTACTGCTTATAGTTGCATTACTCCCAAAAGTATCTATTTTGAAGTCTACTAGTATATCAGATAAAAGATAAGCTAATGATGAATTATCTTTAATTATTATTTCTTCTTTTACTTTAGTTGGCAAATAAGTATATCTTAAATCTATTCCTGAGTAAATGTTTTTGTATGTAACAATGTTGTTGCTTATCTCTGCTGCCGGGTTTGATTTTATTAATCCAGATATAGAGGTCAGGTTCATAGATAATTTAGTGTTTCCATAAGTTATCAAAGGAGGGGCATAGAAGTTTTTAACATGAAGTTGGTACAGATTGTTATCAACGCAGTAATCATATCCTAATGCGCAGTTTTCTGTGCCAAAAGACTCATTTATCTCCTTCCATATTCCATTTTCCTGATAATATTTGATATTAGAGTAGATGTTAATTGTGCATATTCCATTAGCACAGGATTTATCATAATTTTGGCCATACTCTGTAGCATTAACTGTGAAAATATATATTAACAACAGCATTAAAACTTCAAGTGTTATTTTTATTCTTTTTATGTAAGTTTTCATTCTTCTTATACCCTCACTTTGACAGTTTGATTGTTTGTCAAATTTGGACTTGCCACAATAGCAGTAACATTATAATTTCCAGTAGCTGTAAAGTTATATTCAACAAGGACAAAAGAGGTTTCATTAGCAGATATTGTTACATTGTTTGTACTTTCTATTACATTTCCATCACCTGTTTTTACAGTCCATGTGAATGAACTAGATGGATTTGGATTAATCATTTCAAACTCAAAGGTTGCGTTAGTTGAGTTTTTTCTTACCATCTTTGTGCTTCCAATTATCTCTGGTCTTAATCTAAAGAACCTAATACTTTTATTAGCAATAGTATCAGTTCTTGTAAAATCATTATCATAATTAGCTAGTACCTTTTCTAATGTTAAATTAAACTCTTCAAAAGCAAGAGTTCCTGAATTATTAACATCATATTTATCAAAATCAAGGAAATAAGAGATATCCTTACTCTGATTCCACCAATTTATCAAATAAATTCCAATTTCTCCATTATTTGCTTTCCAAGCAGAGCTTAAAATTAAAGGCATAGGGTCTCTACCCAAGATATCACAGTCCATAGCATTCACCATATCCTGAAAAGTTCCATCAGTTAGATTAATAGAACTACTATTGTCAACATTTGTTACATTT
>CAZCNK010000074.1:0-4924 GCA_964500345.1 Candidatus Woesearchaeota archaeon
AAAAGTCTCATTTTCATGATTTAAAAATAATCATATTCTTCCTTAAAAAGTTTTCTATGCCCCCAATTTATCACTATTTATTACAGTTATTACTAGGTGTGCATAATTTAGTGCCCCATATTTAATGATTGGAGTGACTGGAATAATTTGGTTATCTAATTGGAATTAAAATATACATGTAATTTAAAAAGATTGGAAAAGAGATATGAATTGAGATTTGAATTAGATATTAACATTTGATATTTTAAATTTAAAAGCCCCTTGATCAGGGGCTAAACATAGCTTGCAAACGGAGGTTTCCAGTAAATGCAAAGCTTAGTATAACATGATTTAAGATTATTTATAAACATAGCGAAAGTTATAGTTAAAAATAGTTAAAAATAGTTAAAATTTTGGCTTGAAAAGGATTATTCTTATATTATTTTAATTACTCTGCTGCTAGGCTAGAAATTCTCTAGATTTAGCTGTTGGCTCCAAAAGCTTATTTCTGCCTTGCTTAACAACCCTGATTAGATCTAGACTTTCTAGATCCTGGATTTTCTTTTGCGTTGTTGGTGCTGTTATAGAAAATTCTTTGCTGATATCCTTAAAAGTAGGTGGCTTTCCTGCTATATTTTTATTGATGATAAATGTAAGGATCTTTTGCAATTCATATGGAATTTCAGATTCTTTTGGCAGAGAGATTGAGGTTAGTTCCTTCTCAAGATAAGATAAATTTTGGGGTATTATCAGCATGGAGTCTACTGGTATTAACAATACTGATAAAGAAGTAATTATTTTATCGTTTAATCTTGTAATAAACCTTAGAACATTTGCAAATGAATGTCTTGCAATTAAATAATCTATTCTGTCAATTAGTATGATGCTTTTTGGGTTTTGATTTATAAAATCATTAATAATTTTATACAGCTGATCAAGATTAGATGTTGAAAGAAATTTTTTCTCTTTTATGTCAGACAAGAAAATTATGTTATGATATTCAATGCCATACTTTTCTCTAATAATGTCTGGATTTGTCCTAGTTATGCAAAGACCAGAAAATCCTGATGAGGTTTTTTCTAAAAACATCTCATAAGCCTTTTTAGGGGTGTCTGATTTAATAAGATAACTATTTTTCTCCTCTATATCAAGAATAGATTTTGGTTTTTGAGCTGTTGTTAAATATTTTCTGAGTTTAGGGCTTTCTTCTAGCATTTTCTTTAGGGAATAAGTCATTTGGTTAAAAGTTGAAGAGAGATGCCCAATTTCATCAGGGGAAGATATTTTTAAATTAACATTAAAATTTCCATGACTGACTTCTGAGGCTGCCTTGGCTAATTCATCAACTGGCTTGATAATTGATTTTGAAAGAAAGATTCCTATGAAAATTGCAAAAACTATGCTTAGCAATGTGATTATGGATAAAATAGCAATCGTATTTCTTACAGCTTTTTGTGATTCTATTTCAGCATTTTTGCTAAATGTGGAGATTCTTAATGCTATCTCATCTAGTATTTTAGCAGATTCTCTTAGATCTTTTTCTATTTTTGGAGAGAGATCATTTATTACAGAATTATATTTTTCTTTTTCTTCTTTGGATTCACTCTTTAAGGAGTTTCTATAAGCTATCATTAGTTCTACAGCATTGTCTTTAAAATCATTTTTCTTTATTATTGCATTATTTAAGTTTACAATAATATTTTCTTCTGTAATTAATTTTCTGATGTTTGACTCTGATCTATCAAAGTCTTCTAATAGATTATCAAATTCTAATCTTAAATCATCTAACATTGTAATGTTTTTTTCTGAGTGATATTCATTAATTATATTGTGGCTTTTCCAAAGAATTATAATCATATCATCTATAGTTTCTACCAAAGGAGAAGTTACCTTAGTTATTGTAGATAGTTTATTATTAATTAATTCAGTGTAGATAATACCAAAAACTCCGCTTATAATTACAAAAAGGCTTAAAAAAACTAATCCAAGGGTCAATTTTTGGCGCAGTTTCATTTTAAATAAAGCTTATATATCAAGGTTAATTTACTTTATTATGCTAAAAAGAGAGGGTATTTATATATTTAATCTTATAGCCAGATTGATATTTGCACTATTTTTAACTATATTTAATAATCTCTTTTATTCTGTTCTTGGGCCGATTACACTTTACGGATCATATTTTTTAACAAGTATTTTTTATGAGGCTTCTTTAAAGGGAGATATTTTACAAGTATCTGGCTTTGATCTTAAATTTATTCCGGCTTGCGCGGCTGTTAGTGCATATTTACTGCTTGTTATCTTAATACTTCTTACTAAAGATATAGGATTTAAAAGGGGTATAGCTGTGCTTTTAATTGGAGCTTTAATGATATATGCTGCAAATCTTATTAGAATAGAGATTTTAATTTGGCTTTTAGTAAACAAAGGATTAGATTATTTTAAAACATTGCATCTATTTTTCTGGAAGGTTTTAGCTAGTATTTACGTTGCTTTTGTTTGGGTATTTTTAACTAGACTTTTTAAGATAAAAGAAATACCATTATATTCTGATCTTAAATATTTGCTACTAAATCTAAAGAAAAAATACTAGAAAATTATTTAAACGTACTTGAAGATCTTATTTTTAAGTATATAACTAGTCTATTAAGTTACAGGAGCAATATGATCAGAGAAATTTTAAAGGAACCTTTTAATATTCTTTTAGGTTATATTAAAGACCGCAAAGCTAGAGAAGAGTTAATGAATTTGCTTGTAGATTTAAGAGAAGCTTTCGGAAAAGAGGAAGGAAGGAGTAACGAATACTTTTTTGATGATTCTCATTGCCACTTTCTTAGACCAAAAACTAGAGAAGATCTAGAAACAACATTAGAGGCAATTGTAAATAGAACAGATAGAAATGCTATTACAACATGGGGGGTTTCTGTAAAAAAGACTTTGAGTTATGGAGATTTATTGGAATTGGCAGATAGTGCTTATAAGCCTAAAGAGTTTGAGATAAAAACTACAAACGATGAGAGAGTAGCTTTTGTTAGGCATAAAGGAAAAGAAGCTATGTTGTATCCTTCTCAGGAGATTAGGACAAAATCTCACTTGCATATAACTGCTGAAGGATGTTTAAAATTAATTCAAGATGACTTGGATCCTAGAGAGACTGTTGGAAGAATTCATAAGGAGGGAGGGATTGCAATAGTTGAACACCCATGCACTAAGCAAGCTGGTTTAATTTATATTTTGACTAATGAAGAAGAAGATAAATTAACTAGAGATGTACTTGAGATGGCAGATGCTGCTGAGGTATTTAATAGTATGAATAGCTTGTACATGCCAATTAGCAATGCTAGAGCAAAAAGACTTGTTGATGAATTTAATGAAAGATCAAGCAGAAAAATAGCTGCTATTGCTTCATCTGATAATCATTTTGGAAGCGGTTTAGGAATTTGGAAACACTTTTATTTAAGAAGAGTTGGAAGATGCGGAATTTTATTGCCTAGAACAGATCTCTCTTCATTAGATGGCAAGGATATTATTGAGATGAAAAGAGATTATTTAAAAAATGGTAGATTTTTTAGAGTTGAGAATTATACAGATCCATTGATGTTTTTATTAGAAATGATCCCACCTAAGATGCTTAGATTATTGAGAATAGATACTGATAGCATTTCGTAATTTTTATTAATGTTTTTTAGCTATTTTAGATTTTAGAGAAAATTATTTAAGACACCAAATGTTGTTTATCTTATGCCAAAATTAAGAGAAACTGTTTTATATGTTGCGGAGAGGCTTTCTGAAATAAGAGGAAATGAGATTTATGTATCAACAAATCATAACATGGATAAGAAAGATTGTATAGTTTCTGTACGTGATATCAGGGGTCTTGAGGATCTTTTGGTAAAAGAGTCGAGAAGATTTTTCTTTCTTAATACTGGCCATCCATATGATATTTGGACAGATGTTTCAAACCCAATTAGAACTGGAGTGAATGGATTTGTTGTTTTATATTTAGTTAATTTTTTCTGGCCTGAAGTAAAAAATTTCTTGCTAAGAAGAACAGGAGTTAGATTAGGGGAGAAGGTTACTATTGGACCAAATGCTAGATTTGATTATTATTTTCCTGAATTAATCGAGATTGGAGATTATGTCACAATAGGAGATGATTCAAGATTTATCACACATAGCGTAGGCGAGGATTTTTTTATGATAGGTGAGATTAAGATAGATAATAAAGCTGTAATTGGTGAAGGATCTAGGATTATGCCTGGGGTTTATGTTGGAAAGAATGCTGTTGTTGGCAGTGGTGCCATTGTTACACATGATGTTAATGATGGGGATACTGTTATTGGTGTGCCTGCAAAAAAGATATAACCAAACAAAAATTCAAAATGATAGCTTAATTTCTGAAGATTATTAGAGTATTTTTTATGTTCTATCTTCCAATGTTTCAAAATCAACACCAGATTTTCTAATCTTAGGTAGAAAAAGTTTAGGAAATTTTAAATCTAATGGATGCCCATCGACATATGGGCCATATAAACTGCGACCTTCTGGAAATTCTTTTCTCATGTACTCAAAAAATTTTCTCATATCTCCCAGAGAGTTAAATCTTAGCTTTGCGTATAGGTCATTTGGATCAAATTCTGGTTCTTTTTCCATGATGATTAATTTAAAAGTTTTAAAATTTATAAACAAATCTATAAATGATAATATAAGATAGATAAGATATTTTTTACAATATAAGACTATAAATGGGGCTGGTTTTTTTAAAATTGATACCTATCTTTTATTTTTCAAGTAACGGCTCATGTTTAACTAATAAGCTTCTAACAAAAAAATACATTGCATAAAGTTCAAAGGCAAATGGAAAATAACCTAAGTAACCTAGGATTGGCATTTCAAATACTTTAAAAAATCCAAGAAAAGGAATATCATAATACCATTTTGTAATTGA
>CAZCNK010000074.1:4934-5483 GCA_964500345.1 Candidatus Woesearchaeota archaeon
GACCAATAATTCCAGAATTCCCATAAAAATCCACAAATAATTCCTGCTGCAAGCAATGTAAGAGGGATTGCTAATTTTTTATCTTTTAAATGTTGGATTATTGATGGTTGTTTATGAAGATAGTTTATTGGATCTAATAAAAAGAAAAATGTAACCCAGATTAAGGGATAGAAATATCTTGGAAAGATTAATGGTAATAAGAAAGATACAACTCCAATAGCTGTCATTACATGGAGAAATGTTTTTGAGATTTTATGTTTTTTATGAAGCTTGAACTTGTCAAATAAGTGTAATGCTCTTATTAATTCAAAGGTTTCAAAAAAAGCTGGCAAGACTGTTGCGAAGGATATTGTTTTCTTAAGCACATTTCCTAAGGCTAACATTCCTTTTAAAGTATTGTAATTCCAATTTCCTACATTTACGTTGAATAATTCAAAAATCCACCAAAAGATTGAGGATAAAATTAATAATCCAAGAAAGTGATATATTCTATTGGATATTAAAGATTCTCTTCTTAATTTATAGATTATTGCATCTATTAAAAAGATG
>CAZCNK010000075.1:0-5454 GCA_964500345.1 Candidatus Woesearchaeota archaeon
ATGTTCAAGAACCCCGGTTTCTATATCCTATTAATTTTTAAATTTTATATCCTAAACCTTCAAACTAACAATCTTGCTTATTCCAGTCTGCTGCATTGACACTCCGTAAATCTGTTCTGCTTCAGAAATAACTTGATCATTATGGCTGATTAAGATATATTGTGCATTTTTTGCATATTTTCCAACTAATTTTGAAAGCATTTCAGAATTTGTCTTATCTAGAGCTGCATCTACCTCATCTAACAAATAAAATGAAGCTGGTTGATGCTCTTGTATTGCAAATATAAAAGCCAAGGCTGTTAATGTTTTCTCCCCACCGCTCAATGATTTAATGTCAAGATATTTAGTTCCAGCTATTCTAACTTTAATATCTATTCCAGCATTTAAAGGTTCGTCTTTGTTTTCTAATTCCAGAAATGCCTCTCCTTTTGTGGTTAAACTAGAGAATATTCTATTAAAATTAGCTGCAATGATCTCAAATGTTTTCATAAACATATCCTTCTTTTTGCTCTCAATCTCATACATCATCTGCAAAACACTTTCTTTCTCAGTCTTAAGCTTCTCAACCTTTCCTAATAATTCCTCATACTCTATCTTAATATTATCATATATTTCAAGCGCTCTTAAATTAACATTCCCCATGTCCTTTAGTAATTGTTCAAATCTCTTTATCTCCTCTTTTAATTTCTCCAAAGAAATCCCCTTTCTTAGTTCAGCCCCTCTAAACTCATCATACTCCTTATTAAGTGCCTCAAATTCAGCAACCACCTTTGCCCTGCTAATATTAACATTATTTACCTTATCATAAACCTCTTTCAAACTCAATTCTTCTCTGGAAATTCTCTCTTCATCTTTCTCAATATCTTCATTCAATTTATTTCTCTTTGCAAACAAATCCTTATACTCTCTCTGAAATCTTGCTTCTAATATCTCACTTTCTTTTAATGATTTTTTATTGTCACTTAATCTTTTATCCAGTTCACCTGCTTCTTGATTAAACTCTATATCTTCTTTTTCATTCTGTCTTAAAATCAAAATTGTCTTCTCTCTTTCAGGAATATAAATATTATTCTTCTGCAGTTCAATGTTCTTATTCTCAGTTTTAATCCGTACATTCCTCTCTCTAATTTGCATTCTCCTCTCATCTAATTTCTTCAAAGAATTAGCAGTCTCTCCTGTTATATCTTGGCTTATTAATTTGTCCTTTCTCTCCCTTAAAGTCTTAACATCTTTCTCAAATTTCTCCAATTCATTTTCAATGTCTTTCAGCTCTTTAAACACATTATCTTTCCTTAGCTGTTCCAATTCCTTTCTCAAATTATCCAAATTAAATACTCTAAAGCTGCCCTCTAATTTAATCAATTCAGCTTCCTTCAAGGATTTTTCTTTTCTAAATTTATTAGCTAATTCTTCATTTTTCTTTATCCTTTCCTCTATCAAAGCCTTAGTTTTTCTTAATTTCTCAACTTCATTTTCTAAATTGCTATCACTCTCAATTTTCTCAACAAAACCAATGCCCCTCGCATGCCTATACCCTCCAATCATAGCTCCGCTTTGTTCAACTAAGTCACCATCTAAAGTTACCATCCTAGCTCTTCCAATTCCAATTCTTCTAGCAGCATTAATATCACTAACAACGATTGTATTTCCAAAAACATAAGAAAATGCCTTCTCAAATTTTTTATCAAAACTTACCAACCCCATAGCATTTCCAATTACTCCTTCATCTTTAATTGAAATCTTTGCCCTCTCTTGCATCTTATTCAAAGGCAAAAAAGTAGCAATTCCTAATTTCTCTTTCTTCAAGATCTCAATGCACCTAGCAGCAACTTTATCATCCTTAACAACAATGCTCTTAATTCTAGCACCAGCAGCAACCTCCAAAGCCAAAGAATACTTGCCCTCAACTTTTCCTAATTGGGCAATGGTTCCATAAATTCCATCAATTTCTTTCTCGCCAAGATCCAAAATCCTCTTAATAGCTCTATCCTCAAATAAAGATCCCTTAATTCCAGCCTCTCTAGCCTTAAATTTAAACAGCTCTTCATCCTTTTCCATAAGCTCTTGCTTTGCCTTACTAAGCTGAGAAATTAAAACAAGAGATTCATTATTTAACTTATTCAATTCTTTATCAAAATTTTCCAGCTCTTTTTTTATCCTATCCAATTTCTCACTGTCAATTATCTTTGATATATTCTTTATCTTTTCTTCAATGGTAGAAATTTCAGCCTCAATCTTAAATTTCCTCTGCAATAATCTTTCTCTCTTCTCTCTTATATCTTCTAATTCCTTTACATTATCATTAATTTCTTTATCAATGCTCTCTAGTTCTTCTTTGCCAACAATATTATGCCTTTTTCTAAATTTACCAATTTCTTCCTCAATACTTCTTTCTTCATTCTCTAATTTCTTTAATTGGCTTTCAAGCTCTTTTCTGGAATTTTCCAAATCAATAATTATTCTCCCATTCTCATTTATAGTCTCTTTAATCTGTTTTCTCCTCTCTAAAATCTTAGAAATCTCATTCTTGCAAGTTTGTAATCTCTCGCTATCTCTAATTATATTTGCTTTGACATCCTCAATCTTCTTTTGAATATCTAAAGCCTCTTTCTCACCCTTTTCCTCAATTCTCTTGTTTATCTCATTAATCTCATGCTTATTATTCAAAATCTTTTGCTTTACTGATTCTATTTTTTTATTAGTATCATTTATTTCACCGTTATATTTTTTTACTCTTCTGTCAAATTCTTTAATCTTTTCTTCTCTCTCCTCAACCTGCATATACAAGTAAGTTGCCTTGCTTGATTTAATGCTCTGCTCTAAATCCTTATACTTTAAAGCCTGATCCCTATCCTTTTTTAATTCTCTTAAATGAGCCTCTCTCTCATTCAAAATTATCATAGCCTCATTTAAAGAAGCCTCTACTTTGTCTAATTCAAGTAAAGCCTTATGCTTCTTATCTTCATAAACAGAAATCCCAGATATCTCCTCAATTAGCTCTCTCCTCTCCTCATTTTTCATCTCCATAAATCTAACAATATCACCTTGCAAAACAATATTATGACCATCTGGATCAATCTTTGCAACAGCTAATAACTCTATAATCTGCTCTCTTGTCCTTGTTTCATCATTTATCTTATAAACAGAGGTTCCATTTTGCCTCACAACTCTTGTTATCTTTATCTCTTCATTATCTCCAGGAAATTCTTTGCTGGAGTTGTCAAAAAACAAGCTCACCTCAGCCTCTTTCATTGGATTACTCTTTTTACCACCATTAAAAATCAAATTAGATGACTTTTCGGCCCTCAAGGACTTGGCAGACAATTTTCCAAGAACAAAGCATATTGAGTCTGCAATGTTACTTTTTCCTGATCCGTTCGGGCCAAGTATCACGTTAAACCCGTTTCCAAACTCCAAATCCAAGGGCTTTGCAAAGCTCTTAAATCCATGTAAATGTATCTTTTTTATTCTTGTCATTTTTTTCTCATCTGCCCTTAAAAAGAGCCCATTAAAAAAAGCTTTTTTACTATATCTTAATTTATATCTTATTCCCAGAGAAAAAGACAAAGATTTATTTATAAAGGTTACTGGCATGGCAGTGGCAGGTCTGAGACTCTTACCAACAAAGCTCAACTCTCTAGTCAAAATCATTTAGCTTCTTCTGTATCTTAGCCTCTTTATGATTCTTCCAAGAAACCCAGCTCTTTCTAAAAATCTCAGGATATTTTTCCCAATTCTCCTTCAAAAATTTCTGGCATATTGGATTGCTAGGATAACCAGTTCCAATGCTTTGGCCTGTCATCATCTCAATTTTCTTTACCTCTTCTTCTCTTACAATTTTTGCAAGTATAGAAGCAGCCCCAACGATTGCAAATTTGCTATCAGCTTTATGCTCTGCTATTATCTCAATATTTTTCCCCAATCTATCCCCTAAATTATTCCCTAATTTATCCCCTACTTTTTCTGGTGTTTCCAATTTTCTCCTTAAAAATCTCTCATAAGCAGATTTGTTAGGGCTAGGGCAATCAATTATAGCTTTGTCAGGTTTTAAAAAATTTAAAATCTCAGTTGTCTTTTCAGCCTCTAAAAAATTCAAATTAGAAATATCACTCTCAACATATCTATCAATCTCAGCTGGCTCAATAATTATTATTTTATACTTAGAAATTTTTTTAATTTCCTCTGCAATTTTAATTCTTTTTGAATGCATTAATAATTTGGAATCTTTTGCCCCGCTTTTCCTTAATTTCTCTAAATCATTTTCATCTATCATTACACCAGCTATTACTAAAGGACCGATTACAGGTCCTCTGCCAGCCTCATCAACTCCACATACAAAAACCATAGAAAAAAAATTATTTTCATATTTAAATAACTTTAGGATAAAAAACCAACATCAATATATATTATCGTGATGATCAAAATCATCAAAATAAACTTTGTCTCCGACAACCCTAAAAACAAGAACAAAATGCCCCACATGAACCCTTTTACTATCTTTCATATTGTATCTTAGATTCTTATAATGATCCAAATCAGCAGAATTCACAATTTCTTCAACTTTCTTCATAACAGCTTCATATTTTGTTCTATCTTTTTTGTAAAGTTTATTAAGAATCTTTTTTAGGTGGTCGCTGAATTCAAATTCCCTCATCTTTCAATAGTTTTCCTTAATTCTGCAACAGTATTGAATTTATGATACTTTCCTTTTCTTATTTTCTCAAGTTTTTTTAAGTATTCAAGTTTTACTTCTTTTTCATTACTTACTTGAGATTCTATGAAAATTTCTACTTGTTTACTCATACTTATCCCATGTTCCCTACAAAACTTGGAAAACTTATCATAAATCTCTTCATTTATATTAAATGTTTTTAATACCATTTTTTCCTCCTGTTAAATAATATTAAATAACCTTATTTAAATACTTTTCGGTTGTCTTGTCAAAACATGATCTTAATATAGATACTACTTAAATCTTAGGGATGCATCAGAACCAATATGAAAATCGACATTAAAATTATCACGATAAGTATTTAAATATCTAAAGCTCTTTAAAAAGGTTAAAATGGAATTCATTAAAGTTGCGTCTGTTGATGAAATAGAAAATGGAAAATCTAAGATAGTTGATCTAAAAGGAGAACCAATTGCAATCTTTAATGTAGATGGAAATTTCTATGCCATTCATAATACCTGTTTGCATAAAGGTGGTCCTCTTGGTGAAGGTTATCTAGCAGGAGATGTAGTGATTTGTCCCTGGCATGGCTGGCAATATGATGTTAAAACTGGAATTTCTACAGTAAGTCCAACTATAAAAGTAAAAACTTACAAGGTTAAGGTTGACGAGGGAAAGATATTTGTTGGAAAGATAGATTAAAATAAATTCTATTATACTTAATACACAAATCTCTTCAGACAAAAAGTAATAGCGGGGGAAGGATTTGAACCTCCGACCTC
>CAZCNK010000076.1:0-5220 GCA_964500345.1 Candidatus Woesearchaeota archaeon
AGGAGAATGTTAATATAGTTAGTTTCAGTGATATGCATTCTTTCTGGCCGTGGCGTATTGGGAGAGAGGCGACTGTGTTTAATTGCGATTTAAAATATGAAGATATTATAAATGCTATAAGAACTAGAGAAGGTTTGGCTTTTACAATTGAAACTGTTCCTGATTATGGGAAGTATCATTATGATGGGCATAGAAATTGCAATGTTGTTTTGAGTCCTGAAGAGACTAGAAAATTAAAAGGGATTTGTCCTAAGTGTAAACAGCCTTTGACTATTGGAGTTGAGTATAGAATAGAGGAATTAGCTAAAGAACCTGATAGATATAAACCGGAAAATGCTGTTCCTTTCAAGAGGCTGATACCTTTAAGTGAGTTGATTGCAGCTGTTTATGGAATTGAGCAACTTTATTCTAAGAAAGTTTGGGAGATTTATAATAAATTGATTAAGGAATTTGGGAGTGAATTTAATGTTTTGTTGAATGTTGATTTTGAGAATTTGAAGAAGGTTGTTAATGAGAGGTTAGCTAATGTTATCATTAAGAATAAAGAGGATAAATTGACTATCCAACCTGGCTTTGATGGAGTTTATGGTAAAATAGTGCTGGAAAAAAATGAGAAGGTTGAGGGACAGAAGAAATTGGGAGATTTTTGATGACTGGAGTTTCAGTCAGAAATTAAATATTCATTGATAGAGTTCATAATTATCTCATGAAATCTTTTTGAAACGGTGCATAGCTTTTTTCTTATTATTCTTTCATGGATCGTAAATATTCTATGGGACTTTACCCAACTTTGAAAGGGTAATTTATCTTTTTCAAAACTATTATTATCTATTTTAATTCCTTCTGTTGTTGGATTACTAGTTATTAGACAACAAATCCTATCTTGAGTTTTGTTTAATTTGCTGTTTGAAACTATGAGTGCTGGTCTTTGTTTTATCCCTGTGAGATCAGAATACGGGAATGGTATTAGGACTATGTCTCTTTGTTCATACATTGTTCCACCTTTCATCAGCTTTGTTATCCCATTCTTTTTTTAAGATGTCCTCTGAGATCAACATAGTTAGTATTGTTTCTTTATGCGGATGATTTTTTATCTTTTCGAGTTCATAGAGTCTTTGTTTTATTACCTTACGTACAAATTCACTCCACTTTATTTCTGAATGTTCCTTCATTTTTTTATAAACTAAGTCTTCAATGGAAAGGGTTATGTTTGTCATATCTCTCTTAAGTGATCTCACTTATTTAAATCTTTTGGTAGTATTAATAGCTTAATATACCTCAGTTTAGGTTTCTACTTTAGGGTGATAAATAACCGAAAGATTTATAAAGGGGTTATGCAATCTAGAATAGGTAATAAAAATGGCTAGTCAAACAAAAGCAAGATCGGGAGTATTAACTTTGGATGATGTTGCTGCTGATAATGTAAATTCTAAAACACAAATGGGATGGATTACATGGCACAATAGGCATAATAGCATATTTG
Source organism: Candidatus Woesearchaeota archaeon (assembly GCA_964500345.1). Taxonomy (GTDB): domain Archaea; phylum Nanobdellota; class Nanobdellia; order SCGC-AAA011-G17; family UBA489; genus CAZCNK01. The sequence goes on from CAZCNK010000076.1 coordinate 1,484, forward strand.
CTTCTGCTCCAGATCTTTATCAAGCTGGAAAAAGCGGTTCTAATGAGCTATTAAGAGGACTTCGTGAAGATTTCAAATTTGGAGTTGTGACAAGTACTAGAATAACATATAATCCAGATGATTTACATGCTAGGATAACACATTATGTTAATAGTAGGGTTAAAAAGCCAGTTCAATCTAAGAGAATTATAGTTCCTGTTTATGATAATAAATCAATAGAAAGTGTACTTAGAGAAGAGGAAGGTTTGTTGTACCTACAAACTTTATTTAATACAAATGATAATGCTGGGGAAATAATACAGATACTCTTAGATTTGAGTAAAAAAGGAAGAGGAGATGTTAGAATTTGGACTCCAGGTCAAGAAGATAGAAGAGATTATGTGGAAGGGGCGTCCTGCCTCCGCTCCGATGGTGGTGAGTTTCATGTCGTTGGCAGTTGCCGAGGTGTCGACTATGGGCGCTCTCGTGGGTGCAGGAAAAAAATCTCCGTAGGAAATGAAGGTAGAAAATGAAAATAAATAAATTTTTAAATAAATTTTTTGGATTTAGAATTTTGTTTTTAATAGGATTAGTTATGGTGTCTTTGATTGGTGCGGAAGATGTTTTTGCTACTCATCTTGGATATGGGGGTTACGGGTATAGGGATTCGGATATAAGCCAGAGTTTTTTTAGGGATGATGATATATTTAATAGATTTGATGCTTTTGCAAGCAGGGATTCAAGAATAGATAATTTGAGAAGGATGAGGGATGACAGTTTTGATAGGATCTCTTTAGCTGATAGATCTAGCATTTTGAATAATAGAGATTTTCAGAGTTTATTGCAGAATTTTTTTCTAGATAATTCTGAAAGTGTAAGCATAAGCCAAGATAATCCATGCATTGTGTTTAATGATAAATTAGATCCTACTGGAAGAAGTGGAGATATAAGAAGAACACAGAGCATTTGCTTCCAGGGATTTAAAGCAAGCTCTAATAGAAATAATGTAGTGAGACAAAATGTGAATAGCAATTTATTAAGAGATAATAGTGCAAGTTTAAGGGATAGCTTTAATGATAGGATAAATGAGAGAAGAAGTTTGAGTGAGGATTTGGATCAGAGAAGAAATCTTAATGAAGTTAATGTTAATGTTTTTGAGAACAATAAAATAAGATTTAACAGAGATTTAAACAGCAGGGTTGTGTTCTTTTAGTTTTTTAAATTTTTTGAATGGAGGAAAAATTTAATTTTTATTTTAATTTTTAAAGAAGGGAGCTATGATTAAAATGGAATTGGAAAGATTGTTGAGATTTGCTGAGGAGAGAGGAGCAAGGGTAACTAGGAAGAATGGAGAAAATTGTAGATTGATTATTTTTGGAGAGAGTCATGGTAAGAAGGGTGTTGTTAATCCGGTTGATTTTTTTAAAAAATTAAAACCAAAGTTCTTTTTCGTTGAAAGAGTAAGGAGTGGAGAGATATTGGATTATGAGAAGTTTAGTTTGATGAAAGAGAGACTTAAGGATTTTAAAGAAGATGATGAAACTTTTTATGAATTAGTGGAAGGCATAATCACAGGTCCTGGTCTTTATGCAGGATCTTCTATTAATGTTTTAAAAGAGTTTGAGAGAAGCAAAGGTACTGTTTTTGTTGGAGTTGATTTAAAAGGTCATATAAAGGAGGATGATAGATTTTTAGATAGATGGGGTGGATTAGTAGATAGATTAGATGATAAGGCTGTTGATGTTTTGTCTTTTAAATCAGAAAAGTTGAGTGATTTAGATTATAGAAGACTAGACAGATTAAGGGATTGGTTATACAGAAATAAAGATATTCCTGATGATGCATATGAAATGATGAAAAGATTACAAAAATTAAATAGCAGATTTGGAGATTTTTTAAATAGGTTTAAAGCTGAAGAGAGAGTTAATAAATTGATTGAAAGAATAAAAGGTTTTGATATAAGAAGAGAGAGGACATTCGGGGAGACTATGGCAAGATATTTTTCTGAAAGTGGAAAAATGAGAAGATATGCTAGAAATAGAGAAATGAGTTTAGCAACTGTTGGGGCATATCATGTAAGAGAAGATTCTTTAGTGTTTCCGAGCTTGGATAGAGCTGGAATAGAGTATGTTGCAATTGATATAAGAAAAAGTTAGAATTAAAAAATTAATTTAAGAGGTTTATCCAATATAATCTGTTGGCTTTTGTGGGAGAGGGAATTTTCTTTTTGTAAGGAATTTTGATCTGTCTAGTTGGGATAAAGATTCTGTTCTTGATAGAATTTGTCTCTCTAGATCATCTGCTTCATTGTCTAGCTCAGTTAGATTAACATTTAATCCGTAATGTTTTTTTAAAACTGAAAGTATTTCTCTAGCCCCTCTTATTCCTAGATAATTTGGATGGCCGAATGTTTCTGCTAATAAGGCAATTGCAGGAATATTTCTTTTTCCTGCTAGTCCTGGCAGTAATCCAGAAACCCCAATTATTGGACCTACCATACCATGGATGTTTTTTTGGATTGCTGGATGCTGGAACTTGGAGATAAATTTTTTAGAGTTCCCTGTTAAATAAACGCGGGGTTTTTTTGGTATTCTTGGCAGGGCAATTCCACCTAGTGTTATGATTTCTATGCCTTCATTTTTATTAAAAGTATCTAGGACTTTATGGCAGAATTCATAGCAGCTTCCTTCTGTTAATGGCTGAATATCACCAGCTAAGAAAAGCAATGTTCTGTCTTTTGTGTTCTTGTAGTAAATATCTATTGAAGGCAGTTCAACTAGGTTTTCTTCATTAACAATGACACAATGTGGAAGGTCGTAAGATGTAAGTTCAAAGATTTTTTTTGCGTTAAAACTATCTATTAAAAAGTCAACTGCTATTTTTCCGACATTACCCATCCCAGGCAAACCTTCTATAAGAATAGGATTTTTTATTTTTGTAGAGGCTACCTGTTTTATTTCCCAAGACATGCCTTTTATTAAGAAGGTGATGTTTATAAATTTTTTGTAAGTTTTGAATTTTAGGAAAATGCGGTTTTTAGTTATAACCAGCTCTTTTAAGCAGTTCAATTGTTAATTCTAATCTACCTCTTAAAGAAGTATCTGATATTCCTTCACCAGTGTCAAGAGCGTCGCTTACTTTTACTATGCTTATTTTTTCAGCTTGTATCTCAAAATCTATTAGTAATTCTTCTAGATCTGTTATTTCCCTGATAACGCCATGTATGTTCTGATTTGGATTAAAAGATAGTTCTCTGATTATACTAAAACTTGGAACAACAAAATAATGGCCTGGAATGCATGTTGGATATGAAAGAAAGGCTTCTTCTTTTGGTCTATGTAAATGCACTGCGACTAGCCTAGTATAATCTCTTACACATGTGCATAATTTAGATACAGCATCGCTAACACTATTTCTGTTACTTGTATTTGCAGATTCTTCAATATCATAAAAAAGTTTGAGCATTAATTTGTGCAAGTCTAAATGTTTTGCTATATCTCCAGAATTTAATTTAATTCTTTTTCTCATTATTTCTAAAGCTTTATCTTCATTTTCAGCTGCATCATAAAAAACATGTGAAAATGCTGATATCTTTCCTGGAGGACTAATTCCAGAAGGGATAACTACAGGGGATGTAGTTGATATTGTTAAGGCATTATACATGGAGTTCAATCTATAGAAAAGTTCAAAATCCTTTTCTGTTACTTTCTCCATTTTACTTTTATATACAATAGCAAATTTTATAAATTTATTTAAAA
>CAZCNK010000077.1:0-4017 GCA_964500345.1 Candidatus Woesearchaeota archaeon
AACTGCTGCGCAAATACCAGAAAGACCTGAACGATATACTTGCTGCATTCAAAGAGCTAAAGAAGGTAAAAGCTAATTTACCGGCTTCTTTCCACCCCCTTGATGTAAAAGATGTTTTTCGTCAGGATAAAGAAGAGGAATGCCTAAAAAGAGAAAAAGCTCTGAAAACTTAGCCATTTCCTAAGGATAGTGTTGGGAAGCTATCTTTAGGATATTCTTTCAAAGAAAAATCTATATAGGTTTAATTCCATAGCTCAATATGGTCAAAGACAAAGTAAAAGAAATGGTAGACTCATGGGACGACACTACAAAACTATTTATAAAATTGGAAGTAGAGGTTATTGAAGAGAATAAAGAAAAATTAAGTCTCTGTACTAAAAGAGGTGAACGAGGAGTTTGGATTATTTTCATAAGACAGGAAGATACTGATGATGTATTTGAACAGATAAAAAGAAAGAAAACTAATATATTTTTTGAAGAAAAAATTGGAAAAAAAGATGCCTTTCCATGCGTATTTAAAACAATAGAATCCATAGACAAGGAAAGTCTTCCTCAAGACATTTATAAGAGGATAGAAACATACAATCCTGACAGAGAAATTCTTGTGATGTTTTATCTTGGAGAAGGTGTGAATAAACAACAATGTTATGTTGTGCCAAGAACAGACGTAAATTAAAATTCTCAATTCTAACAAAGTAAACTTTAAAAGTGATAAGTTTATTAGTATTTTATAGATTATTAATAATAATCTAAAAAGGTCCTTTAGTCTAATGGCAGAACACTTCGTTTACACCGAGGAAGCGGAGGTCCGATTCCTCCAAGGACCATATAAACTAAAACAATTCGTTGTAACCAAATCATCTCAAAAATGATTAGTTCGTTAGAAAAGGTTACCTTTAGGGTACATTAGTTTACACCGAGCATTGCGCAGTTCGAGTCTGCGTGGGGCCATGTTTGAGAAATCAAAACAGCTCTTTTGGGACTTCGTATTTTTTAGCCGAATAAACAATTTCTTCTGCCTGAAAAATTGCCTCTTTACATAATTCCATTATCTCGTTATATCTTTCCTCTATTTTTTCTATTTTAATCTTTGAACCATACCTTGCTTCCTCTCTTTCATCTACTGCGGTTTTCTTGTCTTTTTCTTTATGGACCATTATTCTTTCGATGAATTTATCGTCATATTCAATTAACCCCTTTTCTTTAATATATTTTACAAACAAAGCAGTGCATCTTTGACTTCTCGTTTCAACCCCAAATTTGCATAAAATCGCTAAAGCGCAGTAATATAGAGAATAGTACCATTCTTCTGGAATTTTATAATCCGAACCTGCTCTTTTGTACATTTCGCAAAACTTTAAGCAATCTTTCGCTTTGTGTAAATACTCCTTTGCTTTTTCTAATGAAGGTTCCGTAATAAGCAGCCCTTTATGTTTTTTGCCTTTCTTTTCATCTTTCCTAGCAGACTCAAAACATTCTCTAACTTCCTTGCTCATTTTGAGATCTCCTCAATAAATTTTATAAAGTTTTCTTGTCCAAATAAGACCACTCCTTTTTTGATAGCGTCAAGATAAGCTTTATTCTTGTTGTTTAATTCTGCCCTGAGCTCTTTTTTTGTCAAGTCAATTATATGAATTTTCTTGATTTGTGCTTGTTGGGCTTCTATTATGGCGCTGTCTACGGCCTTAAAATCTTTTTTAGTTCTTACAACGACTAAAATATCTATATCGCGGGCTTCTTTAGGTGAATGCAGTATGCTCCCAAATAATATAGCAAAAAGAGTGTGCTTTTCCAGTTTATTAAAGTTGTTTCTCCATCTTTCATATTTTAATGTTTCCTTTTCTATCAGAAGAGAAAGAGTTTTTATCGTTATTGAATTATTAAAATTAAGAGTTATATTAAAAGCACTTTTTTTTGTATTTGCTACTGATTTAAGGGAGATAAGATTATTTTTAGATAGCTTAGTCAATGTTTTCCATGTGCCTTGCCTTGATATACCTATGGCTCTTGCTAGAGAAGTTGCCGTATGTTCTGATAAGGGCTCTTTAGCTAATATTCTAATTATTTTCTCGCTTGTTTTTTCCTGTGTCTCCATCTGGTTTATAGCTGTAAACTATATGGTTGATCGTCTTTATAAGTTTATTCTATTTTAGAGGGTACATTTTTACACCGACCAATTCCCAGTTCGAGTCTGGGTGGGGCCATTTGAGATAGTTTTTTATACAATATTCTTGTTAGTCAATTATGAATGAGGTGTTATTCTTTGCTTTTGCATTTCTATCTGAGATAATTGGCACTATGGCTGGCTTTGGTTCTTCAACCGTTTTTCTCCCAATAGCTTTATTCTTCGTTGATTTTAAAACAGCATTAGTGTTAGTAGCTTTTCTTCACATCTTTGGAAACATAGGAAGAATAACATTTTTTAGATATGGATTAAATAAAAGATTAATTTTCTTATTTGGAATCCCTAGCGTTATATTAACTATTTTGGGAGCTTTGTTAGTTAATTACACCCCTCAAAATATATTAAAACTTATACTTGGAGTGTTCTTACTAATTTACTCAGTTACTTTATTTTTTAGGCCAGAGTTAAAATTCAAACCCTCAAAGAAAAATGCAATAGTTGGAGGCGGTTTGTCTGGATTTTTGGCTGGGCTTATTGGAACAGGTGGAGCATTAAGAGGAGCATTTCTTACCTCTTTTAACTTAAAGAAAGGAGTGTATATCGCCACGGCAGCAGCAATAGCTCTTGCGGTTGATTTAACAAGAGTACCAATTTATCTTAAAGATGGATTTTTATCAAGCCAATTTTATTATTTCATACCGATTTTATTATTGGTTGCCTTATTTGGTTCTTATATGGGGAGGAAAATTGTAGATAAAATACCTCAAAATAGTTTTAAGAAAATTGTGCTTATTTTTATTGCTCTAGCCAGTTTAAAGTTTATTTATGATGGAATACAATTTTTGTTATAAAAGTGTTATCTCAATTGGTAACTTTTAGGATCAACTTTTATTTAATAGCCGCAAAACCGAAAACTATTTAAATACTAACTAATAACTTATAGCTATAAGTAAATAACTTAATGATATTAAATGATACAAACAAAAAAAATCGGAAATAAAAAAGCGAATATTCATTGGCCTACATTGAATACGGTTATAATGGTAGAAGACACTCTAAAAAAAATGAATGAAAGTGTTATTTCTATAGCAGAATTAAAAAGAAGATTACCAAGACAGGTAAATCACATTACTTTAATGGTTATTCTTGAATATTTGGAAAGAAGTGGAAAAATTGCAGCCGGTCTAAGAGGCGTAACTTGGGTTTACACTGATAGCAAGTTATTAAGGGAGCTTATTAAGAAAGGTACTGAAATATGAGTAAACCTGTGAGAGTTGTACTGCTTGGGGAAGCAGACAAGTCATTTAGAGAATTGAATGAAATAGTTGGTAGACAATTTGGCGCTGGGAAAGAGAATTCTGATGAAATGCAACTATTAAAGTCCATTAAACAGAAAATAGATTTTGTGAAAGCAAATCCATTTTACGGAGATCCAATTTCAAAAAAACTGATTCCTGAAGAATACAAAAAAGAATATGGGGCAACAAACTTGTTTAGGGTTGAACTATCAGGATTTTGGAGAATGCTTTATACATTGAAAGGCGACCAAATAGAAATAGTTGCTTTTGTATTAGATATAGTTGACCATCCAACTTATGATGATAAATTTGGATATAAAGGAAGATAATTATTGCTCGTTATAAAGGGTAACCTTTAGGATATATTTGTTTACACCGAGCATGCCGAGGTTTGATCACTCGATAGGCCATATATATTTCTAAGATAAGATTATATAGTACTTTTGAAATTATGGATTTTGGGGGACAATTTTAGGATTATTCATGCATAACATCCCTGCACTTATTTTGCTGATTGTAGTGATAATATCTTGGAAATATGAAATTGTTGGAGGAATTGCATTTATTTTAGCAGGGATATGCTTTCTTTATAGG
>CAZCNK010000077.1:4027-5218 GCA_964500345.1 Candidatus Woesearchaeota archaeon
AGGGTACATTAGTTTACACCGAGCATTGCGCAGTTCGAGTCTGCGTGGGGCCATATATTTATAAAGATAATTAATGTTAATTTATTATGGGCTGTGCAGATTTCTGGAATTGCTTTCTTTATAGGAATTTTATTTCTTATTGGTTGGAGAAAAAAGAAAAAAGTGGATCGTTAAGAAAAGTTAACTAGGGGGTTCATTAGTTCATTAACCTAGAAAACTAATCTATTATGACTACATTAAAAGAGATATTTGTTTCATGTGGCCATAAGTATATGACTACATAATAGAAAAATATATAAACCATGTAGTCATAATTATTACATGGCGCATACCGAAATTCAGGAGAAAAATGAGAGAAAGTATTATTATAGAGTTAAGGCTGTTAGAATTGGAGACAAAGTAAGAAAAGAAAGAATTTATTTAGGAGTTAATCTTAATAAAGAGGATCTTCTGAAAAAAGAGAAAGAGGCAGATCGGAAATTAAATATTTTTGATGTAATTTTAACAATAGAAGAAGAGAAGTTTTTAGATGATATAAGAAAACAATTTTCAAAAGAGCCTAAAGAAAATTATGAAAATAGGTACGAGGCATTTTGCTCATTATTTACCTATGATTCAACAGGTATTGAGGGCAATACACTGACCTTGTCTGAAACCTCTCATTTATTATTCGAAGGTATTGTTCCTAAAGGGAAATCATTAAGAGAAATTCATGAAGTTATAAACCATAAAAAAGCATTTGATTTTATTTTGAATTATAAGGAAGACATAACAAAAGGGTTCATATTAGAATTGCATAGGTTAGTGATTGAAAATACTTTAAGGCAAGATTTAATTTTTCAAGCAGGGAGATATAGAAATGTCCAAGTATTTGTAGGAAGATCAATTCCGCCGAATCCTTCTCAAGTGCCTAATCAAATGGCAAGGCTATTAAAATGGTACTCGACTAATAAGAAGAAGCTTCATCCTTTAGTTTTATCTTCATATTTTCATACAGAATTTGAGAAAATACATCCATTTGTTGATTGAAATGGCAGAGTTGGAATGTTGCTCATGAATTTCATTCTTTATAAAAATAAGTTTCCAATGATAAACATTCCAAATAAAAGAAAATTTAAATACTATGAAGTTTTGCAAAATGCGCAGTATAAAGGTGATATTAAGGGTTTTATTAAATTTTTAATCAGTATC
>CAZCNK010000078.1:0-5095 GCA_964500345.1 Candidatus Woesearchaeota archaeon
TAATTCTTGAGAGCTTGCACTTTCTTTCAAGGCTAGAATTGCAATGGATGTATCAAATATCTCCCTGTTAAATGAGCCATCATTTCTTTGTTTAGACTTTAAATCTGCAAGGTATTTTTCTTTTATTGAATCTGTTGTTGATAGGTATAGTAGAGCATTATGAACTGGATTTAAGCTGTCATAATTATTTTGTAGCCAAAGCAAAGTTCTAATATCTGAGCTGATTTTTGTTAAAAGCCAATTTGCAAACAAAGTTGCATCAGTATTGCAAGAGCTTCCAGATCCAAAACATCCATTTTCTATGGTTGCTAGAAACCTTGATCTCATAGCCTCACTAACCAGAAAGAATGTTGAGCCTGTGTTATAAACTATTGAAATTAAAGTACTTGGTCCTAGCTCATTACAATTAATATCCAGCTCTATAGACGGATTTCTGTTTAATAAATTAGCTTCTAGACAGTTGTTCAAATCAAAAAAAGTATTTGGAAAGCTGCCTTGACAACTTGGAAATTTACCTGCTTCGACTCTAACAGGTTTTTCAGTTGTTGTATTTCCCTTTTCATATGATATCTTGCAGGTTCCATTATTTTGAGTAACTACCTCTAAAAACCAATTATCTGTTAAGGCTGCTATTAAAGACCTTCTCAAATATTCTTCTCCTTGAGAGGTATCTTCTCCAAATTCTTTTAGTACCCACAATGCAAAGGCTGTATCTTTTGGTTTGCAGCTCCCTTTTGGCCAGCAGTGATTTTGATCTTCTTGGGATTTTATATAATCTAAACCAAGAGAAGCGTGATCTAGAGATCCTGAGTCTTTTAAAGCGAGGGTTGCAAATGCTGTAGTTATTATATCATTGTTATAATTTCCATTACTTGAGTGAGCAACTAGCCATGCAAAGGCTTTATTTGCATCAAAAGTGTCTTGAGATAGAACATTAGAGCTTAGAGCAATTAGCACAAATAGTACAGATAGTACAAACGGCATTAATATCAAATTTTTCATTAATATCCCTCTTTTTCACAAATATTGGTAGTTAAGTATTTAAATAATTTTCTGTAACTTCTTTTAATGAAATTCTATGCTAAAGGCAAGCGCGGCTTAGTTTTTTTAGATTTAAAGGGAGGGAAAAGGGTTATTGTTAAAAAGGCTAGAAAAGATAGCAAAGCAATTGGGTTTATTGATAATGAGATTTATTTTCTGAGGAAATTAAACAAGCTTGGGATTGGACCAAGACTTTTAGATGTAAAAAGAATAGGTAATGATAAGGTTATTGTCATGGAATTTATAGATGGGATTACTTTTTTGAAATGGTACAAAGAAAAAGAAATTAAAAATGAGAATACCAAAAAAATTATAGTATATGTGGTAAGGGAAATTTTAAGACAGTGCAGGTTATTGGATAAATTAAAAGTTAACAAGAAGGAAATGACAAATCCTGTTAAGCATATTATAATTACTAAAGAGAGAAATATTAAGGTGGAGAATGTTAAAGATAGGGTTAAGATGATAGATTTTGAGAGAGCGAGATTTTCTTTGAAGCCAAGTAATGTAACACAGTTTTTTCAATTTCTTGGAAAGATTGGATTTTTAAGAATAGGTAAAAGGCTGATTAGTGATCTAAAGAATTATAAAAGAAATGATGGTGAGAGAGAATTTAGAAAATTGATAGCACACTTAAAATAATCTTAAAATAAATGAACTAGTTTAACAAATCTTGAACCTCGAAAAGATAAGCAAGAGGAAATTGCATCTCTAAATTTTGCTCATTTCTTTTTACTACAACATACAATCCTAACACTCTTGCTCCAGAATCTTTAACAATTTTGGCTATATTTTGCAAACTTCTGCCTGTAGTCATAACATCATCAACTATTGATACTTTATCTTCTAAAGTAGGAATATGCCCATCAATTAAGTTTGCTCTGCCGTGAGTCTTTGGTTGTTCTCTAACCAATGTTAATTTTAGATTATAGCGGATTGATAAGACTGATGCTATAGAAATTCCACCGTAACCTGAGGCTGCTATACACGTTGTACTTTTGTCCATTAGTTTCCAGATTTCATCACAAATTAGATTTAGAATTTCTGGATAGCCAAATGCTTTTTTAATATCGATATAGAAATTAGATTCCCCAGCATGTTTTAAATCAATTCTTTCTTGACATACTACTCCTATTTCTTTTAATTTCTTTCTTAACTCTTCGCTCATCATTCGTGTTAATAGATAAAGATTTTTAAAATTTACTCTTTAATTAAATTTAGTAAAATTATTAAAGAGAGGTGTTATTATATGAAAAAATGTCAAGTTATAGCTCGCTGGATAGATGTATGTCGATAGAGGAGACAGTGCAGGTTATTGAAAAAGTTAGAGGTATTGAAGGTGTTGTCTGGAATTTTGAAAAGGAATTTACATTCAAGAGATCAGATATGGATAGATTAAGAGCTTATGTTAAAAATTGGCTATGCAGAAAATTTTGGCTTTCTGGCAAAGAGGTTGCTTTCTTTGACATTAATTTATTTCCTGATAGTTTCATAAAACCTTGGGAAGAGGAATTAGGACAATTAAGTGATAGAGGAAATATAGTTACAATGAGAATGAATTTTAATGTAAGATCAGGAATAGAAATTGTAAGATATGGATTTAATAGAGGGTATGCAACTTTAAAAGAGCTAGAAGAATCACCTTATAATCCTCAACTAGTTTCACTAGATTATTTTGGACTTACAGAAGAAGAATATTGGCTTCATGTCTGGGATTTAACAGGCTCAATTTATGCAAAAGCTTTAAATGATGGGCAACTAGAGAAAGCAAGACAAACACAATTAAGTATAATTGATATGCTAAAGCCTGTTCTTTCTTCTTCAAAAGACTAATTTTAAATTTACAATAATCTAAGATTTTTATTTGGGATATGAAAGTGTGGGTTATAAACTATTTACCATTCATTACTGGAGATATTTTTCAATTACTTCTCTTTTTCTTGGATTTAATGACACATGCGCCCCATATGAAGTTGGCTTTGTGACTAGAATTTCTTCTTTGATTAGTTCTTTAGCAGCATCTTTTACATCACCTTTGACATGAGCAGGTAAACCTTTCTTTAGATTCTCAATATCTGTATGCCTTCCTCCAATATAACCATGATGAAATAGTTTCTTGACTATAAATCCTTTTAACTGCTCTTTTTCCATGCCAATATGAATTTTTAAAGTTATAAAAAACTATTTATGACAAAAATGTAGTTGATAACATCAAAAAGTATATATATTAGTTGTGTTTTTTACTATTTAAAATGGAAAAACCATCAATTTTTATACAGACTTTTGGAGATTATCCATTAATTAAGGTGCTAGACTTTTTAATATACTCTAGAGACTTTGATTACCCCATAACTGATATTGCGAAAAACGCCAATGTTAATTTCCAAACTTTAAAGAAATTATGGCCTAAATTGGAACGTAACAAAATCGTAGTGGCCACAAGAATATTAGGAGGGGTAAATTTATTTAAAATAAATGCTAGTAATCCGATTGTAAAAAAAATTATTGAGCTAAACAACTTTCTTTGTTGGCAATATGCTAATAAAGTAGAGGAAAAGGAAATTCCGGCCCAGTAAATGTGGAGAGTTTTAAGAATAAATGGGTTTTCATTTCTTCTTCAAAAGACTAATCTTGACTTTTCCATAATTCACCGGGTTTTTTATTTTTGAGCAATAGAAGTCTGGATTACAAACAGCGATGTCAATGTAGTATTGTTTGCAATTTGGTGGCAAAATTGATTGTTTTTGCCTTTTATGCCAACTAAGCTGAGATTTTATATAACTGTTTCCCAATTTTTCATAATTCTTATTATTCCATTCAAAAAGTATTTTTTCAATTTCATCAAAATTATAACCAGAGTTTTTTAGAAAATTTATAAGAACAAACAATGCTCTTTTTCTTCCATCACTTGGCATTCCTTTTAAAATTAGTTTTATGCATGGTGGGAAATTTTCTTCTTTTGTTTTTATTTTTTGATCTACAATTTTAAAATTATTTTGTTTTTCTTCTCTTACTTCTTTCTTTTTATAAAAGTCAAATGCCTGCATTATCAATTGGGCTGCTTCCTCTTCATTTGGTGTATTAAAGAATTCAACTTCTGTTTCAACGTTTTCAATTTTTGCTATTGATGGTTTAAAATTTAAAATATTTTCTGGCCTAATTGGAATACTTACTAAACCTGATTTCTCATTTATTGAATATGGTGATCTAAATAAATGTCTTGAAGAAATTAAAACTGTATCAATATTTACAACAGAAAAAGGATTGAACTTATTGTCTTGTTTTAATTCTTTTTGGTCTTTTTTTAATGATTTAGACATTTCTTCTATTGAGCTTATTTCAAGAATTTTTTTTGATAAAGGATTTTTAATCATATCTTTAATATGATTTACAATTATTCTAGGACCTTCTGGAAATAAAAATCTTGTTTCTTTGTTGTCTATTGTTTTTGGAAAAGACTCAAATGGGACTAGAATATGAAATCCTTTATTGCCTGAGAATTTTACTCCAAAAGAATTTATATCATGAAATTTTAAAGCGTCAATTATGATTGAGGTTGCAATTTTTGAAAACTCTAAAAAATCAGTATCTACATCAATCATCAAGTCCCACCCAATTCTTAGATCATCTAATTGGTTTTTTGATAGGGTTGTTGAGAGCAACATTGGATCTTGCCATCTTTCTTCTGAGATGTGAAAAGAGGTTGCACCTTGATTTGCTAATTCAGAAATGTCTTTTTCATATTGTAAAATATCTGGTCTTTTACCATAACCTTTTTCTCCAAATTTTATTGCAACTTCTCTATCTTTAGCAGATTCTAGAATTTCTTTTTGAATGTCTTTTCTGGAGTAATATCTTTTTATATTGTCTTGCATTTCTCTCTAAAATATAATTAAGTTTAAATAGCTTACTAGAGAGACGGCATCTACGTAAGTAGAAAGTTATATAAGCTTAGAGGTTTTTTAAGAGAACATGGTTGGTCCTAGAAATCCAAGACGCCATTATAGCAGGGGTAATCCTGCAAAAGGAGAACTGCAAGAAAGAAGACTGAGAG
>CAZCNK010000079.1:0-4768 GCA_964500345.1 Candidatus Woesearchaeota archaeon
ATGTTAAGACTATTAGTTACATTAAGGTTGCGAGAGGTATTGACTTTCTTGGAGCAGTTATAACGCCTTTACAGATTATATTGATTGCAGTTTCTTTAGTGTTATTGGTTTTGTTATATTTGTTTATGAAGAAAACTAAGCTAGGGAGGAACATGAGGGCTGTTTCAGACAATAAAGAATTAGCTAATGTGATGGGGATTGATAGTAAGAGAATTTCTGATTATTCTTTTATTTTAGGAAGTATTTTAGCAGGGATTGCGGGAATACTAATTGGTCTTGAACAAAATTTGGAGCCAGCAATGGGAACATCATTAATGGTTAAGGGATTTACAGGGGCTATTGTTGGAGGTGTAACATCAGTTCCTGGATCTGTTTTAGGAAGTTACCTGCTTGGGTTAGTTGAGAATTATGGAATATGGTATCTGCCTTCAGGTTATAAAGATGCAATTGCATTTGTTCTATTATTCATATTTTTGTTATTCAAACCAAATGGATTATTCGGTATAGATAAAGGGAGTAAAAAATGATAGCGCCATACTTAAATCATTTATTGATAATTATTGGAATTTACATAATTTTATCTTTAAGTTTAAACTTAGCCTTAGGATATACTGGATTGTTAAATTTAGGTCATATTGCATTTTTTGGAATTGGCGCTTATACTTCTGCTTTGTTAGTTGAGATAGGAGTTCCATTTATATTTTCATTTTTAATTGCGGGTTTATTGGCTGGTTTTTTTGGCTTCTTATTAGTATTAGCAACTGGAAGACTAAAAGGAGACTATTTAGCTTTGGCTACTTTGGGATTTAGCTTTGTTGTTACATCTGTAATGTTAAACTGGACAGGCTTAACAAGAGGGCCATTAGGAATTCCTGGAATTGATAAACCTTCTATTTTTGGTTTTGTTATTAGTTCTAATTTAATGTACTTAATTTTTGTAGCTGTTATTGCAGCAATTACATTTTTTGTTTTACATAGGATAGTTAGCAGTCCTTTTGGTAAATTATTGGAAGCTACAAGAGATGATGAAGTTGGTTTGAGAGTTTTAGGGAAAAATACTTTTAAGTTGAAAGCTAAGGCAATGATGATATCTGCTTTCTTTGCTGGTATTGCAGGAAGCTTATTTGCACATTATATAACTTATATTGATCCTACTTCATTTGCATTGAATGAAATAATATTAGTTATCACAATTGTTATTGTTGGTGGATTGGCTTCTTTAAGAGGAACGATTGTAGCAACTGTAATTATATTATTAATTCCTGAGATATTAAGATTTTTAGCTTTACCTAGCTCAATGATTGGACCCATGAGGCAGATTATTTATGCTTTATTGTTAATTGGAATATTGTTGTATAAACCAAGAGGAATATTTGGGAGAGTTGATTTGGAATAGTTTTATAAAGATTTATTCTATTGTCTAAATATGAAAAAGAATGATTTATTGTGGATTGTTTTGGTTGTTCTTGTTGTGATTTTAATTGGAATATTTTCTTTTACTGGAGATAAAGAAGATGAGAAGATAAAGATTGGAGTTGTTGGTACTTTAACTGGGTTTGGTGCTCAATGGGGAACTAATATTCAGCAAGGAATTGATTTAGCAGTAGAAGAACTAAATGCAGAAGGAGGAGTTGATGGGAAAGAGATTGAAGTTATTTATGAAGATATTGGGGAAGTTGATTTAAAATTAGCAGTTTCCGCAGCTAGGAAGTTTACTTCTGTCGATAAGGTGGATGTTATTATAACTCAATGGGCAGAGGATAATGAAGTTGTGTGGCCTATTGCTATTGAAAATAATATTGTAGTTGTAAATACTGCAAGCGGATCTAGAGATGTTCCGAGAAGTGACCCTCTTGTGTTTATGATAAGGCCAACAGATGAAGTTGTTGTTGGCAAGATAGTAGATTACGTATTATCTCTAGGAATAAAAAATCCAGCTATGTTGGTTGAGCAAACACCTTATTTTGAAAGTTCAGGAAGCTTGACAAATGAATTATGGGAGAAAAGAACCGGGAATAGGATAGATTCTTTTTCTGTCCCCGTGGAAGAAAGAGATTATAGAGGGCATATTTTAAAAGTTAAGAATGGAGGGTATGATGTAGTATTTATTTATGTTCTAGAAGATAGTGCGGGTCTTGTTCTTAAGACAGCAAAAGAATCTGGTTTGGATATTTTAAAAATAGGTTATACTGGAATAGGTGATCCTGTCGTTACAGATGTTGCAAAGGAAAGTGCAGAAGGAGTTGTTTATCCTGATTTTACTCCCAGTGAACCCTTCTTTGTTGAAAATTATAGAAATAAATATGGAAAAGAGCCTGGTGTTTCTGCTGACTTCGGCTATGATGCAATTAAAGTATTGGCAAAGGCGATGGAACAAGGAACAGATACAGAAAGCATATTGGTGGGACTTAATTCTATTGAAAACTTTTCTGGTGCTAGTGGGAAAATTACAATAAATGAATTTGGTGAGAGGGAAGGAAAAGATTTAGTTATTAAGGAAATACGAAATGGAGTAAGTGTTGTTGTAGGATAGTTTAAGATGGTAAAGGAGAAATCTTAGTTGAATGAGAACCCCTATAGCAGAAAAAATATTAAATCAGATTAAAAAGAAGAATCCTCCCTATATAATTAAAATTTATGGCTTAAAGATTCAAGTTGATAAAGAGGTTTATCCCCCAAGCAAAGAGTCTATTTTATTAGCAGATTACCTTAAAACTAAAAAATTTGGAATTAAAAGGAGAGAAAAAGTACTTGATTATGGTACTGGTAGTGGATTCTTGTCATTAGTTGCTGCAAAACTTGGGGGCAAGGTTGTTGCTATAGATATAAATCCTAAAGCAGTTAAATGCTCTAAAAATAATATAAAACAGAACAATCTGAAAAATATTGATGTTAGAGAAAGCAATTCTCTCAGAAATATAAAAACAAATGAAAAATTTGATATTGTTATTTCTAATTTGCCTTATGATAATGCAAAAGTAAGCAATTTATTAGAATTTGCTGTATATGACCCAAATTTCCAAATGAGAAAAAATCTTTTTAATAAAATAAAAAAACATCTTTCAGAAAAAGGAAGGATACTCTTTACTTATTCTAAAAGGGCCCAGAAGCTATACCCTTTAGAGAGATTCTCCAATAAATTTATTTATAAAATAGTTACCAAAAAGTTTATAGATGATGAATTATATTTTTTATATTTAATAATTCCAAAGAAATAGATGTAATAAAATGTTAAAAGT
Organism: Candidatus Woesearchaeota archaeon; assembly: GCA_964500345.1. Classification (GTDB taxonomy): domain Archaea; phylum Nanobdellota; class Nanobdellia; order SCGC-AAA011-G17; family UBA489; genus CAZCNK01. The sequence continues at coordinate 3,240 of CAZCNK010000079.1, forward strand.
AAAACAAGTTTCAAAGAATTTTGGAGGCATTAAAGCTTTAGATGAATGCAGTTTGGAAATTGAGAAGGGAAAAATAACTGCAATAATCGGACCTAATGGTTCAGGCAAAACAACTTTATTTAATATTATTTCTAAATTGTATAAATCAAATAAGGGAAGAATTTATCTTAGTAATAAGGAGGTTAGTAACTTAAGAGATTATCAGATTTCAAAGAAAGGAGTATCAAGAACATTCCAGGAAGTTAGGCTTTTTAAGAATTTAACAATACGGGAGCATATGGATATAGCTCTTTCTAATACTGATGAAGGTTTGATAGAGAATCTAATTTCTGGTGAGAAAAGTAATGCAAGAAAAATAAAAGAGATTTTGGAATTAGTTGGGTTGAATAAATCTTTAGATACTTATGCAAGTGATTTGAGCTATGGGCAGAGGAAATTATTAGATTTAGCTATTGCAATTGCAAAGCCGCATTCTCTTTTGATGCTGGATGAGCCTGTTGCTGGAGTTAATCCACAATTAAGGAAAGAGATAAAGGGAATAATTAAAGAATTAAATAAGAAAGGAGAGACTATCTTATTAATAGAGCATGATATGAATTTTGTAATGAACTTAGCTGATTATATTTTTGTTATGGATGCGGGAAGTGTTATTGCAGATGGAAAGCCTGCAGAAATACAGAGAAACAAGAAAGTTTTGGATGCTTATTTGGGAGATTAAGGTTTAGCTATTTTCCATAAACTTTCAAAGAATGTTTTAAAAGACTGAACTATCTCGGGATGTTTTACTGACAAACAACATGGTTCTTTTCCATGAGTGAAAATTAAAACTCTTTCCCCAATTACATCTACTGCTGCAGGAGTTAAACCTTCTATTACTTTTATTTCTGTGTATTTCATTTTTTTAAATATTCTATAGTAGTCTGTGTTTCTTTCAGAGAATATCAATTTACATTTTATTTTTCTTCTGATTCTTTCTTTATGCCACTTAGGCCAGAATATGTTAAATTGTTTAGACCTTTTTGAGAAAATACCTATTGCCAAAATTGTGTCTTTTTGAGGCATTTCATTAAATGCTTCTGATACTGCTGTTTCTATTCCTTTAAATCCCTGAAATAATCGAGTTTCGTATTCTCCTTTTGTTGATTTTTCTAACTCTAATAAACTTGGCAGCTCTTTTTTTATTTGCTCTTCCTTCTTCCTAGTATCTTTTTCTTTTTCATGAAGATAGTCTAGAATTCTGTTTGGAGAGGAAGCACTAAAATATTTTGTCTTTTCCTTTACTATGTAGCTTGCTAAGCCTTTTTTTATTAGTTTATCAAGGATTTCATATATTTTTCCACTTGAGATTTGAGCTTCTTCTATGATTTTTCCAGTTGTGGTTTCCCCTGTTTTTAGTAAAGTTAAATACACAGTTATTTCTCCTTTTGTTAATCCTATATCCTCTAAGAGTTTCTCATTCATGATTATTTTTAACACTTCAAACTATAAAAATCTTTCTAATTACACCTCACTAAGTGGGAGATAATATT
>CAZCNK010000080.1:0-4760 GCA_964500345.1 Candidatus Woesearchaeota archaeon
AAAAGGCTCTAAAAAATCCTTGTGCTTTTTGCTAATCTCAGTGACCCTAGTCACTTTCTCAAAATCTTTAAATCTAATAAAAAAAGCTGGTTGTATTAATCCATAATAATTTGCAACTGCCCCTTGCTTATCCTCCTTCTTTACAACCTTAATGATTCCAGCCTTCTCTAAATTTCTAATATGATAATATATCTTTTGCTCATGCACTCTTAATTCTTTTGCCAATTCAGCAGGATACTTCGCCTTCTCTGAAATCAATCTTAATATTTTCTGAGCTAATTCACTCCCTAATATCTTAGCATTGCTAGTAGAAATCTCTTTAGCTGCCAAAGATCTCATTTCACTGCCTTCTTTATTTACAATAAACATTTTTTATATATCCCCCATATATTCTATTGCTACTAAAAATTAATTCTTACCACTACTAAAAATCTTTTAGTAATGCTTATATATAAATTTTTCTTATATGCTCTTTGGGGAAAAAGATGAAAAAAGAAACCAAAGAGATATATGAAGACTATGAGAGGTGGAGAAATACCTACCTTGAGTTAGAAAATGAAATTAAGGAAATAAAAGGTGAACAGTTTGATGAGTAAATGTGTTTGTTGTGGTTTAAACATCAAAGCCATGAACGAAGAGCAAAGAGATAAATTAATTACAAAGATCGCAGAAATCAATGAGATGAGCAACAGGGAATCAACAACAGAAGCAGAAGTAGTTGAAACTCTAGACTACTTAGACACATTAAGCAAAGAAGGCTATGACGTAGAAACTTACAAAAATATTTTCAAAAGACTGCTCTCAAAACAAAGATAAAAATAAACTCCTTCTTGATTTAGATAGTGCTGTTTCTTTCAAATTTATTCAGCAAAAATTACTCCTGCATCTCAATCTCAATAGAAACTCCCTCAGGTATAGGAACTCTCATGACTAATCTCAAAGCCGTTTCATCAACACCCAAATCAATTAATCTCTTATGAATTCTCATTTCAAACTTATCAAAACTGGCCTTGCCATTCCCGCAAGGGCTCTTTCTTGTAGTATGTTTTAAAATTTTTGTTGGCAATGGTATAGGTCCATGTATCTCTGTCTTAGTTTTGTTAGCAATCTCCTTAATGCTCCCACAAATCTGGTTCAATCTATCAATATCAAGACTAGCTAAACTAATTCTTGCATTTGGCATAATAATAGAAAAATATATGTGTTTATAAATTTTTTTCTTATTTATCTTTAACCTGCATCAAAGATAATCTAGGAATATTAGGATAAACATCAAATCCAACACATCTGCCATTTAATTCTCTAAACAACTCAACAACTACCTCTTCTCTTAACGTCCTCAATCCATGTGTTCCCTCTTTTTCATCATCTACTCTGCCAAACACAAATTCCCCTAATCTTCTTCCATCTAATTTTCTCTCATAAAGCACTCTACTTAAATCAACCTCATTACTATTTCCTTTAATAGTTATAGCGTATGTCATCTTGTAGAAGTAAGATTAAACAAAAATTTTTATTTTTTAACTAAATCAATGCAGATTCCAGCTGCAACAGTTGCCCCTGCATCCCTTATAGCAAATCTAGCCATATGTGGGATATCCTTATGCTTCTCAATAACCAAAGGCTTGCTTGGTTTAACCTTTACAATTGCAGCATCTCCATTCTTAACAAAATCAGGATGCTCTTGAACAACTTGGCCAGTAGCAGGATCTAATTTCTTCTCAATGCTCTCAATCTTGCAAGCAATCTGTGCAGTATGAATATGAAATACTGGTGTATATCCAGCAGTCACAACAGTAGGATGATTCAAAACAACAATCTGTGCAGTAAATTCAGTGCATATAGTAGGTGGATTATCTGTATGTCCTAATACATCTCCTCTAGCAATATCCTTTTTGCCAATTCCCCTTACATTAAATCCAACATTATCTCCAGGAATTGCCTCATTTATTGCCTCATGATGCATCTCAATAGTCTTAACTTCTCCACTCACTCCTTTCCCTTCTCTAGCCGGCATTATAATCACCTTATCTCCAACCTTCATCTTCCCAGTCTCAACCCTCCCAACTGGCACAACTCCAATGCCTGCAATATTATAAACATCTTGAATTGGCAGTCTTAATGGCAAGTTCACAGGCTTCTCTGGCTCTTTAAAATTATCAAACTGATCCTTAAGTGTTGGTCCTTTATACCAAGACATATTTGTACTCTTATTTACAATATTATCTCCCTGATAAGCACTTGTTGGTATGAATTGTACATCCTCAACCTTATATCCAACTGTCTTCAATAATTTAGTAACCTCATCCTTAGTTGCTAAAAACTTTTTCTCATCATACTTCACAGCATCCATCTTGTTAATCAAAACAGCAACTTGCCCAACTCCCAAAGTCTTTACTAGCCAAATATGCTCCTTAGTTTGAGCCTGAATTCCCTCAACAGCACTTACAACAATAAAAGCAATATCTGCCTGACTAGAACCAGTAATCATATTCTTTACAAAATCTCTGTGGCCCGGAGCATCTATAATAGTAACTTCAAATTTATTGCTCATAAATTTCTTATAAGAAAGATCTATTGTCAATCCCCTTTCTCTCTCTTCTTTTAACTCATCCATAACAAAAGCAAATTCAAATCCACTCTTGCCAACCTCTTTAGCTAAATCTTTTAATTTCCTCATTGTCTGTTCATCAATATTACCGCTGTCATACATCAATCTACCTACAGTAGTTGACTTTCCATGATCAACATGCCCTACAAATATCACATTTAGGTGAGGTTTTGTCTTTGCCATTTTTTGCTTTTAATACTTAATTTACTTTTAATATTTAACTAACATTAACCCTTAAAACCCTAAAATCTGAGTATTTAGGTTCTTTGGGTTTAATAAAATGACTAAGATATTCATTTATAAATCTTATGGTTTTTCTTCTGATTTTACCAAAAATAATCTCATAAAAACAGAAATTTAGTTAAAATAAAACATTACTCTTCTCCAGCCTCGCTCAAATCTTCTCCCTTTATTCCCTTTCTTTCTCTTATTTGATTTATTACCTTGCTCTGCAACTCATTTGGTAATTTCTCAAACATCTGATCAACCAAAAAGAAACTTCCCCTGCCAGAAGTTGCTGATCTTAAATCATTTGCCATTCCAAAACTCTCTGCCACAGGAATCTTAGCCTTAACTGTTATATGATCCTCCTGCTGTTCCATGCCCAACATTTGTCCTCTCTTATTCTGAACAAGCTTAGAGATTTCTCCCATATAATCACTAGGAGCCTCAATTTGTATAATCTGAACAGGCTCAAACAACAAAGCTGCAGCACTTACCATTGCTCCCTTAATAGCAGATCTAACAGCAGGTAAAACTTGAGCAGGTCCTCTGTGAATTGCATCCTCATGTAACTTAGTATCAATCAATTTAACCTTAACCTTAACACCTGGCTCTCTAGCTAATGGACCTTCCTTCATAACCTGTTCAAAAGCATCCATAACCATTTCAATTACCTCTCCAATATGAACCTCTCCTCTTGTTTCATCAACTAGCACATTTCCCTTATAAATCTCTTTTATCTTTCTACTCTCTTTTATAGGAATTCCAATTTTTTCTAATTTTGCCTCTGTCTCTTGATCTCTTTTCTTCATCCTGCCTTCAGGTATTTCCCCAGATTTTATTAGCTGATAAAAATCCTCATTCAAAGGCTCAATCTTAATGTAAAATTTATTATGCTTATTAGGACTCTTTCCTTCTACTTCCTCAGATTTTTTAGTTACAGTTTCTCTGTAAGTTACAATTGGCTTGCTTGTTCTTACATCTAACCCCTTTTCAGTTTTAATTCTATTCTCAATGATTTCTAAATGTAATTCTCCTAAGCCATGCATTAAATTCTCTCCAGTCTCTTCATTGATCTCAATTATCACTCCAGGATCTTCTTTATTAACTTGTTTCAAAACCTCTATCAATCTTGGTAAATCACTTGCCCTAGTCGCCTCAATAGACTTGCAAACAACAGGCTCAAAAATATGCTTAATAGCCTCAAAAGGTTCTATCGGATTCACACTAACAGTTTCACCAGCAAAAACTCCTTTTAATCCAACTAATCCAATTACATTTCCGCAAACAACTTCATCAACTTGTAATCTCTGAGCTCCTTTGTAAATAGAAACTTGTTGTGCTCTCACTTTCTTCTTTGCTAAATTCATATAAACCTCTTGACCTTGCTTAATTGTTCCAGAAAACAATCTTCCAGCAGCAACTTCTCCTGCATGAGGATCAATCACAATCTTAGTGCAGATAAAAGCAACCTCTCCATTTCTATCGCAATTTATCAAACTCTTTCCAACATTGCTTTCTAAATCCCCCCTCCATATGCCATGAATCCTATATTTTTGAGCTTGAGCTGGATTTGGCAAATGCCTAATAACCATACTAAGAACAACATTATGCAAAGGAGCAATCTTTGCTAATCCCGTATACTTTTCTCCTCCCTCCATATAAAAATTAATCACATCCTTGAAACTAATCTTATGCTTCTGCATATAAGGAAATGATAAAGCCCATTTGTGAAATGCTGATCCAAAAGAAACACTCCCTTCTTGAACATTAACCTGCCACTTCTCCTTATATCCTTCAGGAGCAACCCTTTTTATAAAAACATTAACAGAATTAATTATTTTAATAAATCTCTCCTGCATCTGCTCTGGAGTTAACTTCACTTCTCTAATTAATCTATCAACTTTATTAATAAACAAAACTGGTT
>CAZCNK010000081.1:0-4691 GCA_964500345.1 Candidatus Woesearchaeota archaeon
CTCGCGACCACCGCATTAAGAGTGCGATGCTCTAACCAAGCTGAGCTACGAGCCCTTTGTTGATGTAATCATAACTTTATTTAAAAACATTTTGGAAAGGTTAATAAAGATGTTTAATCTTGAGGTCTAGATGAAGATGGGTAGATTTAGCAGTCTATTATATTCTGGATTAATTATATCCCGTTTATTTGGATCGAACATATTAACCGAAGAGAATATGACTTTTAAAGGTTTTACTTTGAATGAATTGATTAAAGTAGAAAAGTACGAAGAAGAATACCCTGATTATATGCATTGGATGTTTAATTTAAAAAAGAAGGTTGATGATATCGAAGAATATATTAATACTTTTTCGAATAAGATTTCTAGGAAAGATGAACAGGTGTTACGTCTTGATCCCAATATCCCGAAAAAAGAGGTTAAATTTTATATTTATAAAAAAATGTTTTGAGCTTAGGCCTCAAAGGCTTTGATGCACTTTGAAATCACTAGACACCGAAATGTCTTAATGAAGAACCTAAATTGCTCATTTTTATTATATATTTTAGAGAATATAAATCTTTTTAGAAAAGTATATAAAGAAAGTATTGCCTTGAATTAAGCATGGAATATGATTTAGAAAAGAAGCCGAAAAATCCGATTATTATTGAGGGATTTCCTGGTTTTGGATTAATAGGAACAATTGCAACTGAATTTTTGATTAGGCACTTAGATGCAAAACCTATTGGAAGATTTAGAGTGGATGAAATCCCCCCGGTGATTGCGGTTCATCATGGAGAGGCTATTGAGCCTTTAGGAATTTTTTATGACAAAAAATACAATCTAATGGTATTGCATGCTCTAGCTTCTGTTGCTGGTCTTGAATGGGAAATAGCAGATGCCTTGGTTAAGGTTGCAAAAGATCTAAGGGTAAAAGAGATAATTAGCTTGGAAGGAGTAGGAAGTCAGAGTGAGATTGTTGAGTCTCGCGGATTTTATATTGGAGAGAATAAAAAATTAAAAAATTTAGGTATTGAACCTTTAAAAGAGGGGATTATTGTTGGGGTTACAGGAGCGCTGTTGCTTAGAAAAGATATTAACATTACTGCTTTTTTTGCTGAGACGCATAGCACTTTGCCAGATTCTAGGGCAGCTGCAAAAATAATTGAAGTTCTCGATAGATACTTAGGATTAAAAGTTGATTATAAGCCATTGATTAAAAAGGCAGAAGAATTTGAAAAGAAATTAAAAGAGATGATTGAAAAATCTAGAAGTGTATCTGGACAACAAGAGAGTAAGTTGCCTTATTTTGGATGAATTAAAGATATGCTTTATAAGAATAAAAAATTAAAAAACTATACTAATGCTACTTCTAGACCTTCTCTTTGAGGAGATCCTTGCAATAATCTAGATAAGTTTACTCCTCTTGTTCCAATTTCACGACCTCTTTTTACAGGAGCAGTAATAACCACTTTTCTTTTATTTTTTCTTATAACTAAATGGTCTCCATATGGCATGTTAGTTAAGTCTCTATTTGCCATCTCTAAAACTCTTCTTACTTCTTCAATTCCTCTGATTTCAATTTCTCCACGATCATTAACAGGACCATTCAATAAACTTGCATTTTCTATATGGCCTTTAAGCTTGCCCAGATAATGACCTCCTGCAGGATTAGATCCTGCATAAACTTTTAGGTTTGAATGACTTAAACTAATTGAATAATTTACTCCAACTGTTGTTGAGATTGATTCATATGGCATAGTCTCTACCTCCTAATTTTTTTTATAATCATTTACAGATTTTGCATATTTTAGATTAAGGCGAGTATGAAATTGCAGAATTATTTTCTTTTTTTTAGTTGTTTCTACGCAAGGGATTATCAATATTATCGCCAATTTTTTGTATTATGCTTGCTTAAAAATCTTTTGGTTTGTTGAGCTAAATCTTTTAATTTTTGATAGAAATTTTCTGTAGTAATTTGATTATAAATTTTAATTAAAAGCTGAAATATTTGATCTTATCTCTTAGAAGATAGCGCTTGTAAAATTTAGTTAATGCTAAAATAGTTTTATTTATTTTCGATTAGATGTTGCTATCTTTAATAAAAAGTTTTATTATCATTCTAAAAAGTCTAAAGGACTTCTAGCTCTTTTGAGGGTTTTCTTTGATTGACTGTATAATCTTGTCTACACAACCAACCACATTTGCCTTAATGTCCGATTCGAAAAACCTTAATACTTTCCAGCCTCTTTTCTTTAAGTATAAATCTTTAAACTTATCTCTCTTTAGATTAATTATTTGACTCTTCTTCAAACCATTTCGATTACTCTTATCATAAAGTATAGGATTAGCATGCCAAAAATCCCCATCACACTCTATGATTAATTTAGCTCTCGGAATGGCAAAATCACAAACGAATTTATTGTCTACATTAAACTGGTCGATAAAATTGATACCTCTTTTCTGCATTTCCTCTGCCATTATTCTTTCTATCTTTGTGTTAAAAAAGGGGAATGCTCTATTTTTTATCCTCTTTATAATTAAGTCTCTAGATATTGCAATATGCATTTCTCTTATCTTTTTAGCCCTTTCTTTTCCATAAATTTGCTCCCATGTTTTACCATACATCGAATGCTTTTTACCCTTTAATTTAGAGATGTATTCATAGTTTGGCCTTAAGGTTATAGAAAATCTTTTCATTAGTTCTATTATAATCCTCCTGTCAAACCCAACCAGCCTAGCTATTTTTTCTTGCGTCATGCTTTTATCCCAGTAAAGATAATTCAAAAGCACATTGATTGGCATGCCAAACTTCGACTCAATCCCTTTAATTCTATTTTCTCTCTTCTCTCTTAACGTCCGAATTCTCTTTATATTGGCCTTTTTAAGTCTCTGATCAGTATCTTTGGTTAGGCCCGAACACCACACAGACTCTTTTTTGAATCTTATCTTAGCGGCTGCAGATTTGGTTCTTTTTAGTATGCTAAATTTTTTTAGATAATAATCAACTGTATTCTTAGATATTTTCAATTCTGCGGCAATTTTTCTAATAGACTTTTCTTCTTTTACATATAATCTTTCTAAATCACTTTTGCAAATCTCAAAATTAAGATGTTTTCTTGCCAATGAGTAGAACTTCTCATCTTTTTTCAACTTCAATTTACAAGCCATATAACTAATAGATTTAAGAGATCTTTTAAGGACGCTGCTTAGTTCTTTATCTTTTTTATTAAAGTAATATTTTTTAAGAAATTCCTTATCCTTTTCTTCCCATCGTTTTGTCATCAAGAACTTATAGGGCATTTACATTTATAAACTTTTCTCCAGGTCATCTAATGGGCTCTTTATTTTCTTCAATTTTTCTGTACTTACTAAAGTATATTTTTCGGTCGTAGAAATTGAGCTATGCCCTAACAAAACCTGAATGTACCGAATATCTGTTCCAGCTTCTAGAAGATGGGTTGCAAAGCTACTCCTTAATGCGTGGCAGAAAACTCTTCTGTTTAAGCCAGCTGTCTTAGCTGCATTGTTTACAATTTTTTGAGCCATTCTTACAGAAATATGATCTCTATACCCTGGAAATATGTATTCTGATTTTTGTTTTCTATTTTCTAAATAAGCTTTAAGACTTTGTATTACTCTTTCTGAAAGAATTATGTTTCTATCTTTTTTACCTTTTCCAGATATTACCCTTCCTAATTTTTCTTTTAAATCTAAGTCATTAACTTTTAAAGAGGCGCATTCTGATACCCTTAACCCAGAGGAGTAAAGAAGCTCAATAAGCAGGCTATGCTTAGGATTTTTTACTGCGTTTAGCATGCTTTTGATTTCATCTTTTGTCAACACAGTAGGTAGTTTTTTCTCAATTTTTGGCGGTTTTATATCTGAAAATATCTTTTTCTTTAAGACAATTTCATAAAAAAATTTTATAGATGAGATTGCTAGACTAACAGATGCTGGTTTAAGATTCTTTTCTGATATTAAGAAAGCAAAGTATTTTTTAAGATCCTCAGACTTAACTTGATCAGGAGTCTTTTTTATAAAACTTAAAAAGGCCTGATTATTTGTTATGTATGCTTTTAGAGTAGTTTTTGAGTACCCTCTTAATTTTAATTCTGTTTCAAGTTTTTCTAGGATTTGAATCACCTCTTTTTTTAAATTGTTTGGTGTACTCTTACAATGCCATTAATCTTGTACTCCAACCTTTGCGTTTGTAAAGCTTCTTCTTTGCTTTCAATTTGGCAATAAGGAGGTTTTAAAAGGCAAAAATGAAATTCCATTTGTGGAAACAATTCAATTAGATCGGCAATCTCTACTGAAGAATATCTTTTTAATGTATCAGGACAAGTAAAATCTCTTTGCGCTTGATCTTCATCAAAATGGACCACCTTACTTAACCCGCGAGCATTCTTCTGTGTTCTTCTTAACACAATTAGCCCTCTCTTCCTTAATGCTTCATAGAGTTGCGGCAGGAATTCCCTTAAGGTATAAATGTTTAATTTTTCAATGTCAAAAAATTGAGGTAACCTCTTTACGTCAATTGAACTAAAATACCTAGAGGCTACATCAAAAAATAATCTATTATCTTTATCCTTTTGCTCTTTTAAGATTTCTACAAGAGTATTTTTTATAGCTGGTGCAGTATTTGCCATTTTTATTTTTGATAGACTAACCTTTCTTTTCCCTTAAAGTATTAGAAAAAGCTTATTTAT
>CAZCNK010000082.1:0-4600 GCA_964500345.1 Candidatus Woesearchaeota archaeon
GGAAATGTAAAAGATGTTGATATACTGTCAATTCAGGTGAAGGTGCCGAGTGGGATGACAGAGGCTGATTTGGCTAGGCCAGTTGTTGAAGTGAGAAATTTTAAGACTGGAAAATTGGAATTCGAGATTTATTCTTATGGCGAGGAAACTGTTGTGATTCCTGTTGCTGAAGAGAAGAGTAAAGGAGCTAAGCTACTTGCGGAGAGAGAAATTGAAAGAGAATTTAGGAAATATTCTGATGAAGTTGAAGTGGAATTAATTTCTGATAATAGGGTGATTGTTTATTTGCCTGAGCATGTGATTGCTAAAGTAATTGGGAGCGGAGGTAAGAATATTGAGAACATTGAGAGGAAATTGGGGATTGGAATTGAGGTCAAGGAGATAGTTGAGGAAAAAAATGAGATTGAGTACAATACTAGGGAGGATAATAAGCATGTAATCTTTTATACTGAACCTGGCAAGAATGTTGACATTTACATTGAGGGAAGATTTGTTTTTAGTGCCATAGCAAGTAAGAAAGGAGAGATAAAAATGCATAGGCAGAGTAATGTTGGAAGAGAGATTTTAAAAGCTATTAATTCTAAGAAGGAAATAAAACTAAAAGCTTAAAAATTTATTGATATTATTAACTTTTATGAATGAAGATTTAGATCTTGAATCGAAATTAGATGGTGAAGAGAGAAAGAGAAGAGAATTTGCTTTAAAAAATATCTCACCTGATGATGCAAGGTATGAAAAAGCATCAAGGAGATTAGTTTCTTATTTGAGTGCTGATGCAGAGTGGAGAACATGTGCTTTTTTTCAGAGAGTACTTTTAGAGACTCGAGTTGAATTTGGACAAGCAGATAAAAAAAATTTGGATGAGGTTGATGAGGCTTTAAAGAAAATTAGCCCTTTGAATATACTTCTTTTAGAGGAACAGGAAACTAGGCATGAGCAACTTGCTGTAATAGAAGAGATTGGTAGATTTGTTTCTTTAGAGACAAAAGCTCTTCTTCACCCAGGAACTACATCTTATGATATATTGGATTCAGCAAGAGCTTATTTATTTAGAAAGGCTTGGAAAGAGGTTATAAGACCTGAGATTGCTAAATCTGTAGAAAAGATTTGTGAACTTGCTGAAAAACACATGGATGTTTTGCAAGTTGGAAGGACCCATTTACAAGACACGTCACCAGTTCCTTTTGGCACTACATTAGCGGGTTATGCAGCAAGAATTGCAAAAAGAGTTGAGAGATGTGATATGTTTTTTAATGATTTGAAAGGGAAGGTTAGTGGTATTGTTGGAACTGGAGCTGGTATAGAAATGGTTATTGGAGAGGGTAAATCAATTGAATTTGAGAAAGCTGTTTTAGAGAAATTGGGTATTGAACCTGATTATATGGCTACGCAAATTGTTCCGAAAGAGGGTTTGGCTGATGTTGGTCATGGACTAGTAACCTTAATGTGTGTTGTTGAAGATTTTGCTAATGATATAAGAATGATGTATTCTTCTGCAATTGCCGAGGTTACATCTTTAGATAGTGCTGCTAGATTAGGTGGTTCTAGTGCTGATGCAACAAAAAATAATCCTGAGAATTGGGAGAATATATGTGGAAAGGCTATAGTTATTGAGAGTGGGATGAGAGTTTTATATGATATGATTCATTCTGATTTTCAAAGAGATCTTAGAAATTCAGTAGAAGGAAGATATAAACCACAAGCAATGATGGTGCAAACTTATGAGGCTTTTCTTAGATTAAATGAAGCCTTAGAACAATTATGGGTAGATAGGGAAAGGATGGCGAAGAATTTATTGCCAGTTAGAAAAAATCCAAGTGAGGCAATGGTTGCTATATTGAGAGGTGCTGGATGGAACCATTCTAAATATGGTGTAGGACATAATTTTGTCAAAGAAATTGGAAAGAAGGCTAAGAGAGAAGACAGGTCATTGCTTGATGTTGCATTAGAAGATGAAGAATTTAGAACATTGTTTGATGATCTTTCTCAAAATAAAAAAGATATTCTAAGGGGCGAGTTAGAGAAATATCTTGGTTCTTCACTAATAAGAGCAAAAAATAATATTTCTTATGCACTTAGTGTAATATAAAGATATATAAATAAATTAAAATCTTTTTTCTTTGTGGGTCTGTAGCTCAGCTTGGAAGAAAGGGTTGCACCCTTTTCAAACCTGCTTAGTATTAAGAAGGGGCTCTGAGCAAAAAGAGCATCGCCGTCCTAGAGTTTTGCAAAATTAAAATTAAAACTTGATTGAGGCGAGGGTCGAGGGTTCAAAAATAAGAAACCTAGGTTTCTTATCAACTTCCTAGGCTAGTCTTAATGAAAGTCCTTCCAGACCCGTTTAATTATAATCTCTAATTTCTGTTATTTGGCCCAGAATACTGAGAGACTTAATTAAAGTAGACAATATTTGGAGTTTTGGAGTCAGCTAGCAAAGCGTAAAATATTTAAATACACAATATTTGCATATTCTGTGAGGATTATGTATAAAAATGATTAAGGGAAGAAGCTTGTCAAAAATGGAATATGAAATTGTTTCAGAGCTTGCTTTGAGAAGGATAAATATTATTACTACAAATGAGGTTTCAAAAATTTTTAAAACAAAAAAAGAAAGATTATGGAATATTTTGTATAGGCTGGAAAAAAAAGGCTGGCTTGAAAGAATAGAAAAAGGGAAGTATATGGTTGTGCCATTTCAAGCTAAAAAAGGCTGGCTTGAGCATCCCTTTGTTTTGGCTTCAAATTTAATTAAGAAATATTACATTTCATACAGAACAGCTCTTGCCTATTACGGGTTAACAGAACAAATTCCTGTCTATATTTTCATCGCAACAACAGAAAGGAAAGGAAAACTACAACATAAATTTCAAAACTACATCTTTAGATTTATAAGGATAAATAAAAGCAAATTTTTCGGATTTAAAAAAGAATTAATTGGCGGAAAAAATATTTTAATTGCAGAAAAAGAAAAAGCAATTATTGATTGTTTAGACAAGGAAAGATATGCTGGAACTATAATTGAGGTTGTAAAAGCATTAAGCAGTAGCGATATTAGCATAAAAAAACTTAAAAACTATGCTCTGAAAATGCGAAATGCTTCTCTAATTAGGAGGCTTGGTTATTTGCTTGAGCTAATTGGAAAGAATTCATCCGGATTGCAAAAGCACATTGGAGGGCATAGGAACATTTGCCTGTCAACTATTTTATCTAAAAAGACAATAGAGATAAACAAGAAATGGAAGCTTATTATTAATGTTAAAAAAGAGGATTTGTTAAAATGGTAAGCAAGGAGGAAATAATAAGAATTGCGAGAGAAAAGGCTCTGCCACTTGGGGCTATTGAGAAAGAGTTTATTTTAACTTACATTCTAAAGAAAATATATGAATCTGACTTGAAAGACAAACTTATTTTCAAAGGAGGAACAGCGCTTCATAAATTATATTTGCATAAAAGAATATCAATTGATCTGGATTTTACAGAACTTAAGCCAATAAAGATAAATGAATTGAAAAAAATAATAGAAGACAAAGAAATAAATTCAAGAATCAAAGAAATAAATAAAACAAATAATTCAACAAAAGTTGTTTTGAGCTATACTAGTGTTTTGGAACATAAAAATAATATTATTCTTGATATAAGCAAAAGAGAAAAACCCGTTTTAGATTTAATAACCAAAAAGATGAAATCGCCTTATTTTAAAGATATAGAAATCTTAACATTCCAGTTAGAAGAATTAATTGCTGAGAAGATAAGGGCATTGGTTCAGAGAAATAAGCCAAGAGATTATTTGGACATTTATTACGTCTTGATTAAAAATAGTTTTGATTTGGAAAAATCAATTAAAATTTCTAAACAGAAACTTAAAGCAGTCAATGATAAATTTTCTAAAGAAAAAATATTTGATAGTTTAAGTATCGTAAAGAGCTTATGGGAGCAAGATTTAAGAGAAATTCTACCAAACATACCAGATTTTGATAAAGTTATTAAAAAAATAAGCCAGTTCTTTGAGAAAGTATTTTAATTTAATGGTGCTTTTGCCAGTATTCTCGAATTTAGTAATATTTATAAATGATTTATTGGATTCTTTTTCTAAAATGGGAGTAGCTGAGGAGAAATTAATTACCAAAGTAAAGAAATTAATGGGAAGACCTGAGAGAATCAGAAATATTTGCACGTGCGCCCACATTTTTTGATTGCTTAAAAATAACTTAAATTTAAAAATTAGTAATCATTAAAAATCAGTAATCAAAGTGGAGAGATCACGGCAAAACTACTTTTTCTGATAATTTGCTACTTGGAGCAGGAATGATTTCTGAGGAATTAGCAGGAAAACAATTAGCATTAGATTTTAGGGCTGATGAGCAAGAAAGAGGAATTACAATTGATGCTGCAAATGTTTCAATGATTCATGAATCTGATGGAGAGAATTATCTAATTAATTTGATTGATACGCCTGGGCATGTTGATTTTGGAGGTGATGTGACAAGAGCAATGAGGGCAGTTGATGGCTGCATTGTTTTGATAGATGCTGTTGAGGGAATAATGCCACAGACTGAAACTGTTTTGAGGCAAGCTTTGAGAGAATTAGTAAAACCAGTTT
>CAZCNK010000083.1:0-4560 GCA_964500345.1 Candidatus Woesearchaeota archaeon
TGAATCTTATTTTAAACAATCATTCAGCCATTTTAAATATTTTCTATCTGCCTTGTTTACTTTAATTGAGATGATGCAGGGAGTTGTATAACTATGAATTTTTTTAACCTCTCTTTTTATTTTAGCAAAATTATCATCTTTTGTTTTTATGAAGAGGCCAATCTCTTTATCGTTAATAATCTTTCCTTTCCATTTATAAATAGAGTTTATTGGGAAGAAATTTGTACAAGCGCAAAGTTTTTTCTTAATCAGATGACAAGAGATTTTTTTAGCTTCATTAAGACTTTTACATGTTGTGTAAATTATAATCATATTTTTTATATAGAAAAGTTATTTTTAAATCTTGTTTTTTTAATTTGCGAAAATTTTCGATCATCTTGAACGCGGGATAGTGCAATAATCCCAAGAATAATGAACATTGTGAGGATTAATGTAGCAATTCTGTAGCGAACACTGCCAAATGATAGAAGACTTGAAACAATTAAACCCCAGATTATTGGCCCAATAAAAGATGAGGCACGTTCTGCTAATCCAAAATAAGCAAATGCTAAATTATGCCTTCCAAGTGGAGCAATGTAACTCATAACTGAACGTGACACTGCCCAATTAGCACCGAACCAGAGACCCGTGATGGTTGTTGTGATTACAAATATTATGAGATTATTTAGTAGCGCAAGAAGTGGTAAGATGATTATCCATCCTGCTAACACAAACATAAGTGTTCTTTTGTGACCAAAGCGATCTGCAAGAATACCTGATAATATACCTCCAATAGCTGATGTAATTAGAGTGCTAAGTAAAATGTATGTTTTTACAGTGTCAGAAACATGCCAAACCCTCTCTAAGAAAATTGGAAAATTATTTGCTGCAGTAAGAACTGCGTCATTGAATAAAAAATAAGAGAGAAGGAAAAGCATTACACTAGGGAATAATATTAACTCTCTTGTTTTCGTTAATAGATTTTTTATTTCTGATCTAAGGGATAACTTATGCGATTTGCGCTTAGGCTCTTTGAAAAAAAGAAGTGTTGGCAGAGATAGAACAAAAAAGACTAACACAGATGGAAGAAGCGTTTCAGCTCTGGGTGCTGCACTGAAAAAGCTTAAAGTTCCGTTTGAGAAAGGAAGTGCTATTAATAACCCGGCAAATTGACCTAGATAGTTTGCTGTTATTCCTAACCCTGATACCAATCCTCTCTTTGTTGTAGGTGCTATGTCATTCAAAAGAGGAGTATAGAAAGTAAAAGAAAGAATGAAGGAATATAGGCCTAGTGTGAAAAAAATAAGTGATAGTATATCTTTATTGGAGATTGCACTGAGTGCACAAAGACCATAGAAGATTGCTGTAAAAATAGTTGTATACCTCAAACCTGTAATTCTTCGCAAAGATTTATCGAGCAAAGAGCCTGTGAGTGGGGCTGTGCAAAATAAAAGTATTGCTGATATTGTAAAAGTTATGTTAAAATAGAAGTCAGAAACTCCTCTATCAACTACAATCCATTGAGCAAAATAAAGGAAGAAGACAATAGAAACAATTGAATTTGCAAAGTCATAGAGAGTCCAAAGAAATACATTTGTCTTAGTTTCCATATCTTAGCTTAAAAATTATTGCTCTTAAAAACTTTTTTATTTCGTATCTTATTACTATAATTAATCCATAAAAGAACTATTTTTATTTATCAGCGTCATTTAATAAAAGTAATTGTAAAATTTATAAACCTATCTTAAGTGTTAAAAAGAGTTTTAGCCCCGTCGTCTAGCGGTCAATTAAATGGCTAAGGATAGCGGGCTCTGGACCCGTTGACGGAAGTTCAAATCTTCCCGGGGCTAGTTTTTTTAGTTAACTAAATTTACTTAAAAATTAATGCGAATTAAGGATGGAGATGGATGTTAGTGTACTAGCTTAAAATCTGAAAATTTTTCGTAAGGCATAATGCGGTAGTTTTTTAAAGAATTTTAATACTATTTTTTGAAGCTCCGGTAGTCTAGTCCGGTCAAGGATCCGGCCCTCTCGAAGAAGCTTTTAAAAAAGCTTCAGCAAAAAGGGATATTAAAATTTAGAGATAGGCCGGGACGCGAGTTCAAATCTCGCCCGGAGCAGAATTTTAAAAAAATGTTGGAGATTGATATATTAAAATGATTTCGATTTGGTTGATTTTCGCTTTATTATCTCCTGTTTTTTATAGCATAAGCTCAATCATTGATAAATTTTTAACTGTTGGAAAATTATCTGTTGGGGATTATTCTCAAAAGATGGGAATTTTAAATTTAGCAATTACTTTTATCCTATTAATTTTTGTTCATTTGGAATTGGATGTTATGACTCTTTTGGCAATTGTTCCTGGCATTTTATGGGGAATTCTTTACATGTTTTATTTAAAAGCACTCCAGTATGAAGAGGTCACGAGAGTAATAGGAATAATTTATGTTTTTCCGATTTTTGTAGCAATCTTTGCAGCTATATTTTTGAAAGAAGTATTATCCCCTATTAAATACTCTGCAATTTTAATGATTGTAATTGGAGGAATTATGATTTCTGTAAGAAGCATAAGAAAGCACTTAACATTATCAAGAGCCGTGCCCTGGCTTTTAGTTACAATATTATTAGAGGTTATAATTGAGATATTAGATAAATATTTACTAGAAAGTTTAAATTTCTTTCAAGTACAAGCAATGAATAGTTTTGGTGTTTTTATTGCTTGCTTACCTTTTATTTTTAAATCTTTTAAATTTAATAAGGAAACTGGCTTGGTATTTTTAAGCCAATTTTTTATTGGCCTAGCTTCATTCTTTTTTGTTATTGCAGTTTCAATGACTGCTGTTTCAATTGTTGCAGGGGTTATAGCAATTCAGCCATTGATTACTTTATTTTTCGCAACGGTTTTATCTTTTTACAAACCGAAATTTGTTGAAGAAGAAATAAAAAGAAAGGCATTTATTAATAAATTAATAGCTATAATATTAATAGTTGTTGGGGTTTTGATTTTGTCAAAATAAACTAATTTCGTGTCTAATATTAGCAGCCTACTTACGGAATTAGTGAACAAGCAAAACCATTAAAAAATCCGCGGTAGGCGGGAATTGAACCCGCTTCTTGAGCTCTTTCCTTTTTTATTGGGAAGCTCACATTCTGCCGGTGAACTACTACCGCACATTCTCAATACTTAGCCTAAGCTCAAGATTAAATCTTTGATTAGCTTCAACAACTCTTGCAACATATTCTTTAACGTATTCTAATATTTTTGGCTCCATGTAAAATTTATAAGTTCTACCTTTTCCAGTATCCCATCTAAATTCTCTAAGCGACATAACATCATGAATCATTTCTCTTATATCTCTTAAATCGTACATAGTGTCATACGTGCTTCTTCCTTTTGGCCTTTTTGGTTTTCTTGCATTTACTAAAACACCTGGCGCGGTTTTTATCTCACCTCTTTCCATTTTTCTCTAATCTTCTCTAGAGTCTTCTGTAACATAATCTTCACATCTCGGGAGGTTTTTACCTTGCTCAGCTTGACTAATTGCATTCTTAGTTAATTGCAAAGTTCTGGATAATTTATTAGTTAAATAAATACCTATATCTTTTTGCAGAAGCAAAGATCTTAATCGCCTAGTTGGAAAAATAAGAAAATCTAAACCTAAATTCTTTGTTCCAAAATAAGCAACATGCGTTAGTGTTTCAACTTCCTCTCTAGTTGCTTGATTTAATACTCTTAAAATCTCATCAGCCATTAAAACCTTTTCTGGGCTAAAATAGCTTATAGATTCATTTCCTCTATTTCCTCTTCTAATTAATCTAGAAGAATGAGGGCTTAAATCATCATTTATTGCAACTTCACTACCTATTTTTCCTATATCTAAAAATACACTCTTATCAGCCACTTCTTTAATTCTTGTCAATTTTTCCAGATAACTCTCTAGTGTTGTAATTTTTTCAATATCTCTTTGCAAATTTGAAAGAATACCGTGATACCAAAATATCATTTCTTTTGCATCATCAGAAAAATAAGCAAAAGCTCTAAGATCTCTGTTTAATGACGGCATTAAATTTGATTCAATAATTCCTCTAGAGAAAAATCCTTGAACATATTCTAAAACTTCTTTAAAAGGCTTACCAGTTTCTCCGCTAATCTCTTCTGCGCTCTTAAATCTTGCAACCTTTTCAAATAACTCAATTAATTTCTCTAGTTTTTCTTTTGTTGTTCTAACTACATTATTCTCAAAAAACTCTCTATTCTGCCTGAAAAAATTCCAAAAGCTTTCTTCAGTTGCTAATGAACTTGATAGTCTGTTTGGAAAATCATCGTTATTGTAAGTAAATAATATTGGTAAAGGTCTTCTTGTTCTGATTAATGAACCATGAGTTATCGGTCTAGCATGATGAAGAAATGTTATTTTTGGGTTATTAAATTCATCTGAAGTTAGAAGATAATAGCTGTATTCTGCAGATCTTAGTGTTTCGTCTCTCACAGTTTCTTTTGAAACATCTCTAGAGACGACTATGGCTTCTAAATCTGGTAGTATTTCTCCGCTGAGCAGTTTTTCAATAGCTACTCTTCTC
>CAZCNK010000084.1:0-4434 GCA_964500345.1 Candidatus Woesearchaeota archaeon
TTTACTGCTTTTTATGATTTAGAGATAAATTATAAGAAAATAATCTCTTTAATTGGTTCAGGAATTAAAAAAGAAAATTTTGATTCACATAAAGTTATGCCGGAAGACTATCTTAGATTTAAGAATTCTCCTATTATCAGGATAGAAAAAAATAAAGAATTTTTTTACATATTGTTAAATCAAAAAGGGTTGAGTGATGACAATATTAAAAATCTTAAACTCTTGGGCTTACCTTTTATAATAGTCAGTTTAAAAGGAGAAATAAAATCCACCCTAGAAGGATTTAGGAATATAGATTCTGGAGAATTAATCTTTTCCATATTAAATAATGATTATTCTGTATTTTCTAAACTCTTAGAAGAATTTAAGAAAAAATCTCATAAATTAAGATTAAATGCTTTTGAAATTTCCTTAAAAATATTAAAATCTAATAAGAAAATAAATCCTCTAGAATTTGAGAGATGTATTTTTTCAATTTTTAATTTTATTTTTTCAGAATGTCAAAGATGGGGTGGTCGTTTAGTAGCAGATGGATCATTCCCTTTAAGAATTAAAAATATAGAATATTTACTTTGGGACGCAAAAAGATATGATTCAAGTTCTTTGTTGAATTATTTAAAACAAAATTCTCTAAAAAAAGATATTAGATACATAGAAAAATTTAATAGTAATAAAATCATAAAAAGTTTTGGTTCAGTAAAATACTACTTATTTGTAACCTCAAAAACCACAAAGAAAAAATTTATCTCAGCGAAAAATTTCTTTAAAGAACAGATAAGAGTCAAAAGAAGAAAAAAATTTAGAAAAGTCAAAATAATATGTATAAACAAAGATCAATTAATTAATCTAGCGGAGTTCTTTAATCAACATTTCGATATTTTAGTTAGAGATTATAATGAATTTTTAGAAAAATTAAGAGACGGATATAGAATGAATGATGGATATTTTGATTTTAGTTTGATTAAAAAAGAGATGGAAGAAATTTTAAAGAAAGAAAAAATTTATCCTTCTGTTTCTGAGTTAAGAAAATAAATAGAAAAAAGTTACATAAATTATTTAAAACTTAACACCTTTCTTTCATTATGAGCCCCTTCGCAGATTTTGAAGACCTTTTGAAAGCGGGTTTCATAGGTGTGGCTAGATTTTTAGTTTTGAGTGCTTTGGCAGGTTTAGTGGACTGGCAGGGCAAACCGCAGAGTAAGGAATATAAACATTAGCATTTTTGATTGTGTTTATTCTGGCAATTCCTCTGATTGGATTATTTGTTTGGGCAATTGTAAAAGTTATTGATGGTTTTAGTGTGGGCTATACACTGATTTAGTTTTGCTCTTTAAACCACTATTTTTACAATTCTTTCTGAAATCATAAAAATCCAGAATTCTTTTTCTGTATTATTAAGGAAGTGCATTCTTGATAAGATTCTTTTGACGTTCTCATTAACAAGTTGTTTCTTATTTTTGTTTCCATAAATAATTCCAATACAAATATTTGCATTTGATTGCAGTAACTTTTCTATGCTTTTAAATTTAAGATGCTCTCCAGAATCAAGTTCAATCGCTATTCTCACACCCTCCTTTTTCCCATAAAGATCCATAAAACCACTGCGAATTAATTCTTGTGAATCTTTTACTCTTTTAGTCATAAAATTAATTGGTTTTTCTTTTATCATCAAGAATCCTTGTTTTCTTAATAACTTTTCAATTTGATCAATAAGCGGGAAATGGATATCCTTTCTTGTTTTAAATTCCTGAGTAAATAACAGTTCTTTTAAAGGTTCTATCATCATCAAAGAAGAATCTTACCTCTTAAAAACATTTTTATAATCCAATTCTCTTAAAAAAAAAAAAAAAAATGCCGATACCAAAAGAAATCATAGACAACAGCGAAGGAAACAAGCTAATTATTTTCCTGAATAATGCTCTAAAGGAAAATCCTAAGACTAAGTTTGACATAGCAACAGCATTCTTTAACATTGGAGCATTTGCAATGATTAAGGATAATCTTAATGGTGTTGAGAGATTCAGGCTTCTTCTTGGCAAAAGCCCTGAAATACCAAATGAAAAAACACTTGGAGATGTATTAATAGAAAAAATAAGAAAAGAGGTTGAAGGGTTTGACTTGACAAAAGAAGCAAACCAGACAGTAAAGCTCTTTATTGAATTTCTAAAAAGAGAAAATGTTGAAATAAATTTATTTGATAAGGGATTCTTGCATGGAAAAGCATACATCTTTGACGATAGGATAGTTATTGGTTCGTCAAACTTCACTTCTGCTGGGTTGACAAGATATGGTGAATTAAACACATGGCAGTTAAAAGCTCAGGCAGATCATACAAGAAAAGAATGGTTTGAGAAATTCTGGGCAGAATCAATAGACTTCAAAGATGAGCTAATCAGGCTTTTAGAAGAGTCGAGATTTGGAAGTAAGCCATATACTCCTTATGAGGTTTACATAAAAACTCTTTATGAATTCCAAAAAGAAGATATAAAAGAAGAGGAGGCGGCAAAAGAAAGGCCTAAAGGACTTCCAGAAACAAAGGTCATTCTAACAGATTTCCAAGAAGATGCAATACCTAGAATAAAATCTCGGTTAAGAAAATATGGAGCTATCTTGATAGCAGACTCTGTAGGTTTAGGTAAGACATTCATTGGTAAGAAACTTTTAGAGGAAGTCGGTTATTATAGAAGAGAGAATATTTTAGTTGTTTGTCCTGCACAATTAAGGGAGATGTGGAGAAAAGAATTGAAAAAGATTGATGTAAAAGAAAACATTCTCTCACAGGAAGATTTGGCATTAGAAAATTTTTTAGAAAAAGCAAAAAGAGCAGTAGGTGAAGACTTAACATCTATAAAATTGATTATTGTCGATGAAAGCCACAACTTCAGAAACCCATTATCAAATAGATGGGAAAACTTCTTCACTTTGGTTAATGACCACATTGCCAAATCAGGAAAAAGACCATATATGGTATTTCTTACAGCAACACCTATAAACAACACACCTTGGGACTTATACTGGCAGATTATGCTTCTTGTCTTAATGGATAGATCTGCATTTATAAAAGAAAATATTAGTGATTTGCTCAAATTTTTCAAGCAGGCAAAGGAAAATCCATCTTTATTAGGAGACCTACTAAATGAAATCTCGATAAGAAGAACTAGAGATTATATTATCAAGAACTATCCAGATGCATATATCGAAGATGAACTTCCAAATGGAGAGAAAGTACAAAAGAAGATAACTTTCCCTGATAGGGTTTTAGAAAATGTCAATTATCAGCTTGATAAAGCTTACAAAGGAATGTACAAAGAAATTTCAGACATAATTACGGAAAAGCTGACAATGGCTTATTATCACCTTCTGGAATATAAGAAAGAAGGTGTTAAAACCGAAGACGATATCTTTATTTTAAATAGGATGATTCAAATAGGCGGAATCTTTAGGACTATTCTTCTTAAAAGACTTGAAAGTAGTGTGGAATCATTTAGGATAAGTGTAAAAAGGCATATTGACTTTTTAAGCAACCTAAAAAAATCTTTGAATGCTGGAAAAGTTATTGGAAAGGAAAGTTTTGCAAAATTAATCAAGAAGTTCGGTTCGATAAGTGATGAAGATGTAGAAGAATACCTAGAGGACATAGAATCTACTGGAGAGATAAAATTATCTACATTTAACAAAGACCTTTACAGAGTAGATGATCTTTTTATAGATATAGATAAAGATATAAATCTTCTTAAAAACATACTAGAAAAAGTAAAAACGATTAAGCCAGAAGACGATGCAAAGCTTAAAGTTCTAAAAGATAAGCTTTTAGATTTGTCAAAGGATGAACAAATTGTCCTTTTTACATATTACGCAGATACTCTTAATTACATTTATAACGAAATAATCAAGGATAAGAGATTTTCAAAGCTTAAGATTGAAGCTATATCGAGTTCAGGATTAACAAGCAAAAACCCACAACAAAGAGAAAAGATTAAAGAAGATTTCTCTGCAAAGAAAATAAATATTTTACTAAGCACAGATGTTTTATCAGAAGGTCAGAATCTCCAGACAGCTAAGTATCTTATTAATTATGACTTACACTGGAATCCTACAAGGATGATTCAGAGAGCTGGCAGAATTGACAGAATTGGCTCTCCTTTCAAGAAAATATATGTCTATAACTTTTTCCCTGAAGACGAGTTAGAAGAGTTGTTAAAATTAGTAGAAATTCTTCAGAACAAAATAATTGACATTGACAAATCAGTAGGATTAGACCAGACCATACTTGGCGAAGAGATACACCCCAAAGTTTTTGGGATTATTAGAAGAATCAGAAGCAAAGATGAAAAGATATTTGCAGAATTAGAACGTGATGTATTCGGTGGAGGAGAGAAATTTTATCAGCCTCTTAAGGACTTTTTGAAAAATAAAGGAGTAGAAGAACTTGAA
>CAZCNK010000085.1:0-3248 GCA_964500345.1 Candidatus Woesearchaeota archaeon
CCCTCTTGGATCGTAATCTGGATTTTTATAATTGCTTAAATCTTTCTTTACCCCTTTCAAAGTCGCTTTACCACTTTTTTTATAACATAAAACATATTCATGATCTGTTGAAACAAAATTCTTTGGATCATTTGCTCCGCTCCTTCTTTTCCAAACAAAGACTGCTACAAAATTGTCTATGCCAAAGATTTCGTCACATAATAATCTTAGATTTGCTAATTCAATATCATCAATTGAGATAAATATAATTCCGGTATCTTTCATTACATTTTTCGCTAATTTCAATCTCTTTTCCATAAAAGAAAGCCATTTGCTGTGACGAAAAGCATCTTCATTATCAACGTATCTGTCGTTGTAAACAAAATCTTTATTCCCAGTATTATACGGTGGATCAATATAGATAACGTCAATTTTTCCCTTATGTGTATAATTTAAAACAGAAAGAGTATGATAATTATCACCTTCAATTAAGATGTGGTTTGGTTTTTCTTTATCAGTTATAATTTCCTTGCTTTTATCTTCTGCAAGAACAGGCAGTTTTTCTTTGCAGAGAAGAGCCACTTGTTCTGGCTTATCTTCCCAGGCGATGCCGTACTTTTTTCTCTTTTCTAGTTTATTTAATTCTCTAATCAATTCTTCTCTTGACCAACCATCGTAATCTTTTTTTACCATATTCAAACCCTTAGTTTACAGCCTATTAATCCTCAAGTTTAGGTGTCTAGTTTATAAATCTCTCTTTCTTGGTTTAAATTTCTAACATCTAGTTAATACACTTACAAACATTAATACTACATTAACAAAAGTTAAGGCCCAAATCGCTTTCGTAAGCCTTATCATATCAAGATTATATCTAGTAGTTGTTTTATTTAGATCAATAATGGAATCCTTTAGTCTTCGTTGCGATTCCATCATATTAATATTTGCTGGAGAAGTATCTAACGAATATCTATTTTTTATTAACTCACCATCATCTAAACCTTTTACAATTTCTAATTTATCTCTAGACATCTTAGACCTCCTGATATTGTTTGATATATGAAGGTATATAAATCTTTTTTTCAAAATAAAATAAAGAACCTATTTAAAATGAATTATTATGATGTAAATTAACCAAGATTAAAGCCAACTGAGAGCTCCTTATCTCCCATTGACTAGATGTAAAAGTTAAAAATCACAAAATATAAATACTTTAGTATCCTAAAAGTTTTTATGATAAAAATAAATCTTAATAAAAAGAGACAAGAGAATTTTAAGATAATCAAGGAGGCAATTAGAAAAGGTATAACTACTGAAGAACATGAACTAAAAAAAGATCATAATTATAAAAACTTATTTAAAATACGTGGTTATATTCTAGGAAGAACCATAGAAGTTGAAATGATGTTAAATAATTTTCTCTCTTCTTATTTTATTTATGATCAATTTGAATCAGAACAAAAATGGAATTTTCGCTTTATTCTGAATAAACTTTCTTTTAATAGTAAGATATGTATATTTTCAAAAATAAAATTTCACTTAAAAAAGAAATTTAGAAAAAGATATGAAGGACTTGATAAGTGCTTAGACGAAATAAGAAAAACAAGAAATCTAGTAGCCCACGCTATCCAAGCACATTTTACCGAACCAATATTAAAAACAGAAAAGAGAGAAATTAACATTACTAAAGACTATCTCCAAAAATTTAATGATAATACTGATATTGCAATGATCTCTCTTTCTGAATTGATTTGGAAGATTATTAAAGAAAGACCTCAGCGAAACCCCTTTGTATAAGGTTCTAGTTTGCTAGAAACCTCCAACCACCACCCCAACCAAATATCCAGCTAAAGCAGCCAGCATCCCAATAACCAGCATTTCAATTCCAGATTTCAATTCGCTGCCAAATGTTAATCTAGCCTTTATAATTCCAGTAATAAATAAAGCAAAGGCTGACAAAATCAAACTCAAAATAATAGAACTCTTCACACCTAAAAAGAAAAAAGGCATCAAAGGAATTAAGCTTCCAATTACAGCGCTTATTCCAACAACAAAAGCACTCTTTAATGGATTGCTATATTCTCTAGGCAAGATTCCATGTTCTTCAGCCATCACTGTTTCTAATAATATTTTTTTATTTGAAGTAATCTTCCCTACTATTTCATTCAGCATTTTTTCTCTAAACCCCTTTCTAAAATAAATTCTATAAATCTCCTCTCTCACTAATCTTGGAATTTCTTTTATCTCTTTTTCCTCCTCCTTTAATCTTGATAAATAATAACTCAAAGCAGCTTTTGTAGATGTATAAGCAACAGCAGCCATTGAAATAGACTCAGCAAATGTTGCGGCTAACCCAGCTATCAAAATAAGTTTTGTGTCCATAGTAGCAGCAGCCACTCCTAGAATTACACCAAGAACATTTACTAGCCCATCTTGTCCTCCCAATATTATATCCTTTAAATTAGAGCCAGCTCTTTTTTCCTTATTCATCTCATAACTTCATCTAATTAATATATTAATAAATCTTGCCATGCCCAAACTTCAAATAATCAAAAAACCAAAATCAAAACATTTAAAAATTTCATAAACACCCTATTTTTGATGAACGGTCAAAGCGACCTGGAAATACCTGATCCCATCTCGAACTCAGCAGTCAAGCAGGTCCGCGTATTAGACTCTACTGCCCTTTGCGGCGGGAACTCTAATTCGCTGTTCATCATTCTTACTTATAAACCAAAATAGAAATAATATCATTAATCTCAAGCCATGCCAAAAAAGAAATAAAAACAACCAAAAATAGAATAAACAATATGACCATAATAAGAATAAACCTGTTTGTCTTTCTCAGCTCTTTATTTGTTTTTTCAAGGCTTTCCTGGCTAAATCCATACAAAACATTCCCCTTCTCATCCTTATACTCCATTTGCAATCCCCACACCATAAAAAGAATTCTACTTTATAAACTTTTCATTAAATTTTCATAACCAACAAGTATCTAAAAGAAATTAAAAAAGTACCTAACTCAATTCAAACTCCTCTTTATATTTATCAAAATCCTCCTTATTATAATTGCATCTCTTACCCAAAGCCTTTAAATTAGCATCAGCCACCTTCTTCCCAAAACCCCATCTGCTATAATAAAACCTTGTTTTGTTTTCATCAACACCCGCCAAAAGCCTCAAATTAGGAACAAATCTATACCAATAAATCAAGTCATCCGTTTCAGTATAAAATTTCAATCCATGCTCATAGCTCATATTATAATAATAAGC
>CAZCNK010000085.1:3258-4406 GCA_964500345.1 Candidatus Woesearchaeota archaeon
AAGCAGTCTTTAAAATAAAAGGCATCTCTGCACAACTAAAACCACTAGGATCCCAAACCAATCCCAAATCTCCCATTCCCCTTCCTAATTGGAAATATTTTTGACTTAGCAGCATATCAATCCTAGCATCTGCAAATAATTGCAAAGCCAACAAATTACTCTCATTAACAATCTCGAGGCTTTTATTTATTCTATCTCTAAATTGCTTTATCTCAGAAGTCAAATTATCAATGATCTTGATATTAACCATAGTATAATTCAATACCTCTTTTTTATATGCAGTATTATACTTATCATCAATAGCTTTCAGCTCATAAAAACCTTCTTCAAAAGCATACTGTACTTCAGGAACTTCTCTTTCAAAGGTTCTGAAAAAAATTAAAATGATAATTATTAACAAAACTATTCCGGCAACGTAAATAGAAAAAGTTCCAAAATTTCTTTTCAGCTCTCTTTTAGTTCTTCTCATCTCAATTCAGTTAAAATTAAATCTTTTTAAATCTTTCTTTCAAAACCCTTTTAAATCTCAATTTTAATTAAAAGTCTCATGGAAAAAATAAAAAAACTAGCTCTCGCAAGGGTTAACATCTTATTCAAAGAAGCTCAAAAATCTTTCAAAAACCATCCAAAAAGAAGCCACAGATATGTTCAACTAGCAAGAAAAATAGCCATGAAAACAAAAGTTAAAATTCCTTCTCTTCTCAAAAGAAAATTCTGCAATCACTGCTACAAATTTTTACATCCCGGTTTAAATTGTAGAGTTAGAACAAAAAACAAAAAGCTCATTTACTATTGTTTCTCATGCAAAAAATACACGAGAATACCTTTAAAACAGGTAAAAATTAATTAAACGTTAATAGATTTTCTACTTGCATTTGTTTTAATAAGTATGGCATTCTTTCTCTAACAAATAATATTTCAATTCCTATAAGATTTCCTTTTCTATCATAATCTAGTATCGTATTATCATCAATTTCCCGAGTTTTAGCCACTTTGGCATTCACTAACTTTATATACATTGCATCAGCATCCTGGTCATATTCTATTTTCATTTTTATATCCAAAACACAGTAATTACCTTTATATATTTTTCCTTAATATACACTACTTTTAACAATCTACCTGATGGTGGTATTCGAGTTATTGCG
>CAZCNK010000086.1:0-4327 GCA_964500345.1 Candidatus Woesearchaeota archaeon
CCCTCATCAAAACTTCCAACTCTCTCTTTACAGCTATATTTGTACTCTCCCTTCCAATAAAAAGTTGTTAGATGTTTTTCACCAGGTTTAATGATTGTACTCTCAATTTCTTTTTCAGGATTGCATTTATAAAGATAGAAATTGTGGAGTTTATCGTATACATTTTGCCATTCTACGGTATCGTCTATATTAATAATAATGTCTTTAGGTAAATAACCATCTTTTGTTATTTCAACTTTTACAGTTTCTTTTTTTGGTTGGTCTTCTATATTTGTCTCGCCACAAGATAGACTCAAACAAGTTATAGCAGAAGTAATTATTTTTGCAGAAGGGCCATTTCTTATATCAACTTTTAATTTCCAGCCATGTCTTATTTCCTGTCCGTACATATAATTTAAGGTTCCTCTCATACTTTCTCCAGGATAAATCCTTTCAATATAATTTCCTGGACCTGCAAGAAATAAAACATTATTTTGTTTGTCTATAACCTTATTATCAATTGACAATATACTTACATCTATAGATGAGTCAATAGGAATATTTCCAGTGTTTTCAATTAGAATACTTGGTTGAAAAACATCATTAGTGACGCCCATGTCTTGTGAGGGGTCTTCTATAATAATATGCGCTGATAATTCATTATTTGGTTGTGGCTTAGAATCTTCAGAAGGTAATAAATTTTGTATCTCATTAATTTTTGCACTTTGGTTATTACAAGAAGAAAATAGCAATACAATTACAATTAATATATAAAATAGCATTAAATTAACCTTATTCATGCTAACAATTGTTGGCATCATAATATATAAATCTTGCTGTCTATTGTTAGCATGCGAAAGTATGCTACTGGGCTTGAGATTAAGAAGAGAATTATTAACGCATTAAAGAATGGTCATATTTCTATGAGAAAATTGGAGACTAAGCTGAACATAGGTTATAGTTCTATTAAAAGGCATTGCGGAGAACTAGAATATTTAGGCATAATAACTATAAACAAAAAAAATAGAAGGTTCAAAAAATGGTAGACCTTACTCTATTGTGGGATTAACTGAAAATGGCAGAAAGCTGGAATAAAAATGAGGTTTTTTATTCATCTAAATTTGGAAATGACTAAAGAAAAGATTAATGCTATCCAAATATAAATTTTATAGAATTTAATAGTCATATCGGTTAATTTTTTTAAAAGTTCAAATTTACCAGTATTTGGGTTACAGTAATTTTGCTCGATTTTTTTTACTGATTCTATACTTCCACTAGTGATATCTGGCAAAACTGTAATAATATTTTCTAAACAATCTTCTGCTCCTGATTTTGCTAATAATAATATAAAAACAAAAGGTAATACTAATAAGAATAATAAAACTAATACAAAACCCCTTTTTATATAAATTTTAGATATTTTTAAGATTTTTTATCATTGCCATATTTTTCTACATTTATAGTTATCGGTATTTTTTTTAGAGTGGTTATAAAATCTGGTTTATATATTTCTATATTTGCCTCTAATTTTTCTTTTTCATAGAGAGGTAATCCTTTACCTCTAAAAACTATTGTAATAGCTTCATTTTTTGTAAGAACGAATGACATTATTTTCTTGTCGGTATTGTGCATATATGGGTTTATAACTAGAGGGTATTTTGATATAGGAATAACACGTATTTTTCCTACTCCTAATTTCCCTCCACCAGTATTTGATATTGAAAATACTATCTCAGCATCAGAGTAACTTATTCTTGGTTTTCCCACATAATAAGAAGAAATTATGCTTGTACCTAATTCATAACATAGCTTAGGTCTATTAAACCATGATATTTTGAATAATAAAGTATATAAGGCCCCCAATTCCTGCCGCTGTCATATTAATAATATACTGTACTAAGTTTTCTATTTGCATACTACTTTATTACATAATTATGAAAGTATATAATTCAAATTTCCATTATTTGTAATAATATTAATCAAAACCAGTCCATCTCTTTCCACAACAGTTTTCGATTTTCCCTGTTTTATTACTATTGTGCTCTTATTTTTAATTTTATCATATAGCACACTGACCTCAATATTTCTCTCCAAGAAATAATTTTGTTCTATCTTTTGAAGAGAAGTTGTTATATTTAATCCATTATTTACAGGATCAAAATTGCTAATAGTTCCATTTTTTAGCTGATAGCTTAATGAAATAATTTCTGTTTGTATATAATTACTTCCTATACTATTAGAACTGTTTTTATAAAACAAATCCATCACTAAAGTATTATTTGCATCATCTATTAATTTGTAAACTCTAACTTTTCTACCATTTTTAAATTTCTCAGTAAAAGATACAGTTACTTCTTCATCTACATCATCTATCCCAAAAACTTCAATATCATTTAATTCAGGATTAAATATAATTGAAGCTTCAGGAGTTTTAAAATCCTTAAAATGGAATACATTCCCAACAATAAAAACTCTTGCTGTTCTTTGAACTAGAGGATAACCTAATGTAACAGTTTCTGCATCATCTGTTCCTTCTGGATCAAAGATATTTATATGAACCCCATAATCACTCATCCCAAATAAATTGTCATCATCTGCATCTGGTTCATCTATGAAAACGTTAAAAGAATTTGAATCAATTCCTATTCTATTGCCTGTTCTATTAACGATGTTAAAGACAATATGCTCATGAGCAGGTTTAATTCCAGATGTTTGAGGAGCATCCTCATCAAACTTTTCAGAAAGCGTTGTTATATTTAACCTATTGAAAGGAGTAAGGAGAGCAAAACCCTTAGATTGCCTTGACAATTGTGCTGGTCTATTTGTCCAGTTTAGTTGACCAGTATCGGCATATAAAAATAAACCGCCATCAGCTGCTGTAGCATTTCCTAAATCAATTATCCCCCCACCATTTGCTGTTATTCTTACTTCATCCCTTGCAATATCTCCATCACCAGTCATATCAATAGCCAATGGATTGTCACTCCCAGCCTCAGTTGCGTTAGAAATATATGCAGTATAAATATTGCCCCCAAATACAAGTTCAGCTTTTCCAATAATGCCTTGCACCGTCGAATTTTCAAATATAAATTCGTGAGAACCAGTAGCCTCATCATCAAATGATAATTTCTGATCAGACCTATCTATAGAGTTATATCTTATTACATGTGTAAATGAGGTATCATCTAAATATCCGCCATCATTGCCATCAATAGAAAATCCTTGACTATTTTTACTCGCTTTAGATAGAACAATGTAGTCTAATAACCCAACATTAAATATTGTGCTATAATTATTTACAGGATCACCAGTATCAGCATTTTGTGTACCGCTTCCTCTTATAACTCCAACACTCTCAGAGAAATTTCCTTCAATAAACACTAAGTCATCGTTATCATCTCCAAACTTGAAAAAGTTTCCTTCGTTAGTCATAAAAGGTATCTTGTATACTAAACCTTCTATATTCTCAAATTCTAAATGATATCCTGGGAGGCCATCGTAAGTTATTTCCGGAATAATTTTTATGATACTACTGCCAGTTTCATTTAAACCCTGATAAAAGATATCCCAGTCTGTTAAAAGCCCAAATGGTTCATCGAGAAATTCTCTAACACTTTTTCCAGGAGGAACATAAACGTCTCTAAATCCAGGTAGTCCATCTGCTTGAAGGCGGTATTTTATTGAAAAAATCTCTAACTTAGTTGAAGAAATTTCATTAATTTTAATTTGAACAAATGCTTCTTCTGTTGTTTCAGTATCTATTTCTACACGTTGTGAAAAACCGAGATTTGGATTACTTTCCTCCCCATCAGAGTAATTTCCATCAAACCATTTAATACTATGAGCATCAATAAAAAGTTCAACATAGCTATTATGATCTCTTTCATCATTAACAAATCTCCCTATCCCAATAAATCTTCCATTATTAAGTTTTAAGATTGTTCCGGAGTCTACATCAAACCATATATCTTGATTAATTTTTACAGTAACTCCCTCATTTCCAATTGCTAGTATTTGAATAATAAATCTTTCTCCGCCTATTTCATAAGTTTTGTTTTCACCTTCTCTTAACAAATCCTCAAATTTACCTCTCATTAACAATAATTCAATTTCGTTCTTGTTAATATCAACTTTATTAGTAATAAATTTGAAAGATTTTCCAAGGATAAATACTTCTGCTCCATTAATATCTTTTAATTCACCATTCTCGAAAGTAGACTCTAAACCATCTTCAAATTCAATCTCATATTCAAAAAAAGAATCATTTACAGTCCAACCTTCTCGTATCTGTACCCAATCTCCAACCTCATCAACAGGTGCATCATTTCTAGTAAAGTTAACAAGAGGT
>CAZCNK010000087.1:0-4213 GCA_964500345.1 Candidatus Woesearchaeota archaeon
TTGCCTTTTTTCTGCAGCTTAACCAGGTTTTTTACCAGTAATTAAACGGCTTCCCTCAATTTTGGCTCAGATTTTGTTCCTGTGCATACTATTTTTCCGTTGCTAAATAGCAAGAAAGTTGCTCTTGTTCCAGGGAGTTTGTAAACTAGGCCAGGAAATTGTTCTGGTTCGTATTCTGTATTTTCGAGCTGCATTGCCAATGAGTTTAAATTTAAATCCATGCCTATGTTTCCTGAAGCGACCATGTTCTGCACCTTTATGATTGGTTTTCCTGGAATTTTAATTCTTATTTTTTCTATGTTTTGGATTATTTTGTTTACAGACTCTTTTACTTTTGACATTGATTTAGCTCCAGTACATACTATTCTTCCTGAAGAGAAGATTAAAGCGCTGGTTTTTGGTTCTTTTATTCTCATAACCAAACCTGGAAATTGTTCCGGGTTATATTCTGTGTTTGGCAGGGCTTCTGCTAATTTCATCAGTGGAATGTCTTTTTCTAATGATGCTGAAGCGACAATGTTCTGGATTTTGATTTCTCTCTTGTTTTTTACCATGTTTTGGCCTCTTTTAGTTTGTTTATAAGGATTTATAAATAGAATAGAAATCTTTATAAAGCTATTTAAAAAGGCGATTGATCAGTTTGGGATATTTGGTTATAGGTTTTTATCTTCCAAGCTATTTCTTTTCTTAAGTTATACGTGTTAGCCCATTTCGCATATGCCTGCCAACCTTGAAAACCTTCTATTAATTTATCGTAGCTAATCTCTTTGTTTAAGCAAGAATCAATTTTACGTTCCATATTATGGATATTTCTTTTTCTTAGTAATCTGAATTTGTAGAAATTTCTGAATCCTATGAAATCTATTCCTCTGGATAAGGGGATTATTTTAGATTTTTGCGGATGGAGCTCTATTTTTAGTTTATCGTGCAGGAAGCTGTTTATTTCGTCTTTCCAAGTTTCTAATTGAATTTTATTTTTGTTAAGTATGAGGAAATCATCAACGTATCTTACGTAATATTTTGCTCTTAATCTGTGTTTTATGAAGTAGTCTAATTCATTAAGGTAAACATTGGCGAAGAATTGAGACGTCATGTTACCGAGGGGCATTCCCTTATCAGATTTAAATGAATTTTTTATTATGGTTGTGATTAACCATATAACCTTTTCATCTGTTATTTTTCTTTTTAATATGTTTATTAGTGTATCATGATTAACTTCATCAAAATAATGCTTAATGTCTGCTTTTAGACAGTAGCCTTTTATTTGATTGTTATCTAAAGCGCGTTTTATTAACCTGCCATTTCTAGAAACTTTTCTTATAAATTTATTTAACCTTTTTATTCCGAATAGGTTACCTTTTCCTTTTCTATTTGCGCAGGAATCATAAATAAAGAGTTTATCGTATATCGGTTCTAGAAGATTACATATAGCGTGGTGAACTATTCTATCCCTAAACTCTGATTTACTAATTTTTCTGGTTTTCGGATCTCTGAGTGTAAATGTTTCTAGTTGTTCTGGCTTGTAATTTTGTGATTTTAATTCTTCATGTAATTTAATTAGGTTGTTTGCAAGATATTGCTCGAATTCTAGTACATAATGCTTCCGTGTTTTGCCCTTTCTTGCTTTTCTATATGCTGAATACAGATTGTCTAAAGATATCAGTTGTTCATAAATATCTTGGTAGGTTTTCATATTATGAGTCCTGGCTACTAGGCTATTCGACCCCACTCAGACTCGTTCATTTGGGTATTAATGAATTTCGAGTTATCAAGGTCGTTCCAATACGCGCTCAGGCTCAAATCCCTGTTCAGGTTCAACCTATAGAGGCCCAACATGTAGCCCATTAATCAATTTAGCACCACCACTTCATATTTCAGTTATTAACTTACTTAATGTCGTGGTTGAATTTCATGGCGTTTAGACTCAATCGTCCACGCACTAATTAACAGGCATGTAGCCTAGCAACATCAAATTAATGATGCTGACCAGGAAGAAAAAAGAAAATGTCTGGGTTTTTATGGTTTCCCATTTGACAACAGTGCTAGTGCTTGTCTTTCTCTTTCTCTAAGCAAACGCATATTTTCTGCGAATCTACTAGTTATTCTTTTTTTAGCAGCCTTTCTTTCTTGGTTCCATAAGACCATATGTTCGCTAGTAACTTTCTCCAAATTTTTTTGTGCGACTTCGTCGCTTACGAGAACTACCCGACCCCACTCATCCGAGTCATCAAGGTCGCCCCAATACCCGCTCAGGCTCAAATCCCTGTCCAGGCTCAACCTATAGAGGCCCAAGTTTTCTAAACGGGGTTTACTCTGTTCAGCCGTGTATAACGTTCTAGTTCCTTCGCCCAATCTTGAAGGCAGTCCGCTTCTTACTAGTTCTGGGTCGTCTGCATTAAACCTATCTGTTGGTTTTTGAAGTATTTTTGCTGTTCTTAAAATGGAATTCTTTGTGTAATCAAATCCTAATCCATAGTTACCCAGATCGCATCTAACTGTTCTTAGTCCTGTTAAAACAGATGGTAGTCTTTCTAATGTTTTTTCAGCTGCTGGAAGCTGTTCGTATAATCTTAATGCCAAATCATGATTTCTTCCTGAAAAGTCCATTACTAACCCTAGATCATAATAAGCACTTCCTGCTTCAGGCAGTCTTTCTTGGGCTAATAGAAGTTCTGATTCAGGAGGAAGCATTACTCTTATACCGTGTTCTTCTCTGGCTGCATAATCTATGGCAAATAATCTGAATAAATTGGAATGCGTTATTGGGCCCTTTTTTGAAGGTACTTGTAATTCTGCAGGTGTTCCTGCAAGAGTAGAATTAACCTTTTTAACTACTTCTCTTCCGAGAGTATCGTTAATAAAAGGACCAAATTTTCTTGAATCTTGAATTAAAGGTTCTCCTTGTAACTGTGGTCTTGTTTTCATGGTATTTTAAAGAAGGTCAGAGTATATAAAGCTTTCGGTTAGTTACTACTTTAGAGTTATTAATCTTTATATTTTATTAAACCTAATCTCAAACTCTCTGCCTTTTACTGTTTCTGCAACTTTAAATTCATATTTTTTTGATGTTTTTTTAAATGTTATTGATTTGGCCTGCACTTTATCCTTGATTTCCTTTTCCATAGAACTCAAGTCATAATTAGAAAATATGCCTAATTCTATTTTATCATTCTTGGTTAGCTTAGCAGTTTTTCTTAATTCCTGTATCTTTCTGGTAATCTCGCGTGCAAATCCTTCCAATTCAAGTCCAGGAGACAGGACTGTATCAAGAACCACATCATAAGTTTGTTTTGTGACGGGTTCTTTGTCTTCAACTTCAAGTTCCTTGATGTTAGTTAGAGATTTTATTAGATTAGAGTATCTCTCAACTAGATGCGATGATTTTCTTGTGATTATGGTTACTCTTTGCAGCGGCCATCGTATTCCAATTTTTACTTTTTCTCGTTCTGACAGTATTGACGCTATTAGTTCTTTTACTGAAGTCATGTCTGATTCAAGTTCTTCATAAATTAATGATTTGTCATAATTAAACCAGTCTAACAAGTGGATTGATTCTGCCTTCAGGTTATACTTCTTTTTTAGTTGCTGGTAAAGATGCTCTGAAAGATGCGGTGTGATTGGGGCAAGTAAGACCAGCACTTTAGTCAAAGCTTCGTAAAGAACGTAACTGACTGCCTTATCTTCAGATCTATCACGAATTATGTGAATATATCCGCGACTTAATGTATTGAGCACGAAATCTGCGAGGTCGCGTGTTGCTGTATGATACTCAAATTTATCAAGGTTTTCATTATATGTCTTAATTAATGTATTTAATTTTGAGATTAACCATTTGTCTTCTGGATTCTTTATGGGAGTTTTTGTAATTGTATCAGTTAGGTTAATTAAGTATGTATTAAGGTTGATTAAAATGTTAAGTATTTTCCAAACTTCTTTTTTTATTGTATCTTTGTTGAATAACTGCAGTTCACAAGGAGCGATGTCCCACATGTAATAGAATCTTAGACTGTCAGATCCTACTTCTTCTCTGGCATCTTTGGCGTAAACTACATTTCCTATGGATTTTGACATTTTTTCACCTTTGGAATCAACGACCCAACCTGGCATTGAAACCTCTTGGTACGGGGCCTTATTGAAAGTAGCCACTCCACAGAACATCAACGAATAAAACCAGCCTCTAATCTGGTCCTGGGATTCATTTATCCTGCTAACG
>CAZCNK010000088.1:0-4185 GCA_964500345.1 Candidatus Woesearchaeota archaeon
TGGTTTATCTTGGAATAAAATCAATAAAGAGAATATTGGTAAGAGTGTAAATGAATTAGAGATAGATCAGAAGAATAATATAATTTATGCTGCCACTGATGTTGGAATTTATAAGAGTGAAGATTCTGGAGTTAACTGGGTAAAATTAAAAGAATTACAAGGTGCTATAGAGGTTATAGTTAACCCAAAAAACCCTGATATTTTATATGCTGGGTCTCATTATAACGGAGTTTTAAAGTCACCAGATAGAGGGAAAACTTGGGTAGATATAAATGACCAGTATAACTCAAAAGATTTATGGGAGTTGTATTTTGATCCAACTGAAGATATATTATATGCTGGTTTTAAATGCTCTGCACTGGCAAGACTTCAAGAATAAAGAATATATATATTAACTCAACCATGTAAAAAATAAAAATAAAGATTATAAATACAAGAATCATTAAATTTAATCATGAAAAGAGGGATAAGTTTCAAAAAATCAATGAAGCTTTTTGCAGAGGCTTCTAAGTATCTTCCAGCGGGCGCTTCTTCTAATGCGAGATTGTGGCACGGCATTTGCCCCTCTAATTTGCCATGTTCTATTTTTGCTAAAAAAGCTGTAGGATCGCATATTTGGGATGTTGATGGAAATAAATACATTGATTATAGATTAGGTTTTGGTCCAGTTATTCTCGGTCATAGTTATCCAGCTATTCATAACGCTGTTCATAAAGCAGATAAAAAGGGTTTAGTTTATGCTCTTGATAATGAGCTAGAGATTGTTGTTGCAAAGAAGATTTGTAAGATGGTGAAATGCGCAAAGATGATTAGGTTTGCTAATTCAGGAACAGAGGCAACAATGTCAGCTGTTAGAATTGCTCGCGGCTTTACAAAAAAGGAAAAAATTATAAAATTTGAAGGCCATTATCATGGCGCTCACGATTATGTTTTATTTTCAACAGATCCTCCTTTTAACATCAAAAAAAATATTCCACATCCGTCCTCATTAGGAATTCCAAAACCAATCAAAGATCTTGTTATTGTAAGAGAATGGAATAATTTTGATCAAATAGAAAAAGCAGTTAAAAAACATCATAAAGATGTTGCAGCGATTATTGCAGAACCAGTGATGGGAAATGCAGCTGTTATTCCACCTAGAGATGGTTATTTAAAACATTTAAGAGAACTTTGCGATAAGTATGATATAATATTAATTTTTGATGAGGTTAAAACAGGATTTAGATTAGCAAAAGGTGGTGCTCAAGAAATCTACAAAGTAATTCCAGATATCTCTACATATTCAAAATCAATTGGAAATGGATATCCAATAGCCGCAGTAGCAGGAGAAGAAAATGTTATGAGTGTCGTTGCCCCGCAAAAAGTTCTGCATGGAGGTACTTTCTCCAGTAACCCTGTTTCTTTAACAGCAGCAAATGCAACCCTTGATGAATTAAATAAGGAAAAGGTGTTTAAACACCTTAACAATTATGGAAGAAAATTAATATATGGAATAAGGGAAATTTTTTCTGATAATGATATTGATGCAATAGTTCAAGGATTTCCTCAGATGTTTCATTTTTTATTTACAAACAGAGAGAGAATTTATAATTACAGAGAATTAAGATTTTGCAACTTTAATTTGTTTGCTGATATTCATTATGAATTATTAAGGAAAGGAATTATGATAGACGAGGATAATGAGGAACCGATGTTTATTTGTTATTCTCATAACAATAGGGATTTAAATGACACTTTAGATGCTTTTGAAGACGCTGTTAAGATTGTTAAGAAAAGATAATTTTTTGTTCAAAATTCCAGACGTTTACTTTACAGCTTACTACGATTTCTTATACTCCCTATTCCCCGATGATATTCTAAATGAGATTATGTCTCTAAATCAATTTCATCCCCAACTTGAATATTATTTACCTTAGAAAAACCACCATTAACCTCAAGTACGTACTTACTATGTTCTTCAGAAGAATAAATCTCACAAGGATCACCCTTACAAGGCTGTGCATTTTCATGAATCTTAATTATTACCATGTCCTTGTCAATAAAAATTATATCTAATGGAATAATGGTATTTTTCATCCAAAAAGTTAAATTCATTTCATAATCAAAAACAAAAAACATTCCCCCATCGTTTTTTAAATTTTCCCTAAACATTAAACCCTTCTCTCTTTCTTCAGGTTCGTCAGCAATCTCCACATGAATAATTTTATCATTTATTTTAACATAAGGTTTTTGATTAAAAATAGAAAAAGAATAAGCTAATATAACAACAAGAATAAGAATCAGAACAATTAAAAATTTTTTCCCTATTTTCATTAAAATAATAAAAAGAGATTAGGTAAATAAATCTTTTGTTTTTATTTTTTATCTAACAATTATTTACAATTAAGCTGCTATATTTCCTCTCCCTCTATAAATATCCAATATCCTAAATCTCCTTCTTCTGTAGAAGTTCTTTGTAGCTAAAAATCTCTCATGTAGAATTTTTTGCTTTCTAATCATATTTGAAATATCATTATCAATCTTAATGTTAACCACCTCCCATTTCTTTAATTTTTATCTTTAGTATCTATATTATATATAAATCAAGTATTTAAATATTTTTTCATTCCAAATTGCTATGAAAAAGGTAATAAGCCACGTTTCTTTGGATCACATAAAGAAGCTTAAAGATTTTAAGGGAGCAGAGTCCTTTGAATCTAACAAATACCTTAAGGTTAGGTTAGGAAATAAAGAATTTAGAGCTAGGAAGTAATAAAGAAAAGTA
This sequence comes from Candidatus Woesearchaeota archaeon, assembly GCA_964500345.1. Classification (GTDB taxonomy): domain Archaea; phylum Nanobdellota; class Nanobdellia; order SCGC-AAA011-G17; family UBA489; genus CAZCNK01. Next base: position 2,765 of record CAZCNK010000088.1, read on the forward strand.
AAGAATAATAAAGAAGATTTAAAAAAAATTAGTTTACTTTGAAATTTGTTTTATCCTGCAAATCAGACATAAACTTAATTTGCTGTCAAAGCATTGAAAACAAACTAAGCTTCCGCAGTAATTGCACCTAGTTTGAGCTATATTTTGTTTGCATCTCATACATATTTTTGATCTATCCATTTTACTTTTGCTCTTTTACTTTTGTCCCAGAAATTACTTGATCTACAAAATCTACAAATTCTACAGTTTTCTTATAGTAATCTTTTAAAGCTTCTATATTAACATCAACATTTTTTCCATGCTCTACCATCGCAATTAAAGTTGCATTCTTTCTATATTCCTCTCTCTTTGTATATTCTGCCCTATCAATTCTTTTTAAATTAAAATAAAATGCTATATAATCAGAAGCTTTCGGCAAAGTTTGTTCTACTAATTCTGCTCTTAATTTCGCAATGTTTGGAATATTTTGAACTTTTTTCTTTGATTTTAGAAATTCTAAAAGCTCTAGAATTGCAAGATCATAAGAACTTATCAATCTTTTAATAGTATTTTTAATAACATCAATAGTCCTAGTGTACTTCAGTGTTACATATATAGAATGGTCTGCTCTCTTTAGTTCTTCTTTTGCGCTTTCAGATAATTCGTCTATCACTTCTTCTGTACACCTCGTTTACCTTGTTTATGAATAGTTTTGTGAGTGAGACAAAGTTTTTAATCTTTTCTAAATTTAATATTCTCAATTTATAGCTCTCTGTTGCTATTACATAATTGCCCCGCCTTGAAAATTCTATTGGGCTTATTTTTCTTTTCTTGACTATATCATTAATATCCCTTATTAATAAAATTATTTCCCTTTCAATTCCATATCTTTTTGCAACATGATCCTTAAATATTTCAAATCTATTTTCAAATTCACCAGGCAAAGGAGGAATTCTCTTATACATCTCATCATACTCAAGTAAAGCATTCATCCCGCTAATTAAAGCCCTGTGCAATTGCTCAGCAACTAAAGCAAACAGTTTTGTGTCATTAACAACAGGATAAGTTACAAATGCCAGATGATCCGCAGTTTCAAAGGCTTTATTAGCCTCAATTACCAAATCCTTGACTTCTTGCATGAATATAAGAAAATCTCGAACTTTTTAAATTTTTGTAATTAACTAGAGGAAATTAACTATAAGAAACTAGGAGATAATTACTAAGCTATAATAATAAAAAATTAGCGAAATAAATTTAAATCATAAATGTGATGATCAGATCATGATTGATAGCACTAGTGAGGTTTTAGGATATTTAAGGAGCGGCCTTGCTGATTTAGTTTGTGAGGGTTTTGTATCAGAGGGAGAGGCTGTTGCAGTTTCAGAAGCATTCTCAGAAAAACCAGATGTTTTAGAAAGATTACAAGATGTGATAGACTATTC
>CAZCNK010000089.1:0-4148 GCA_964500345.1 Candidatus Woesearchaeota archaeon
AAAAAATAAAAAGTTTGAGATTGTTCTTATTTTCTGTTCGCTTCTCTTCTTTTTGAGTTCCTTTATTTCTTATAATAGGGGGAGATTAAATTTTTCTCTTCATCATTTACATATTGGCGATAAACCGCATTACTTAGCTTTCACAAATAGTATAATTAAAGATCTTGACTTTGATGTAAAAGAGGTTATAAATAAACCACCCTTATATTATTATTTTAATAATTAAAATCATTGTAAGATAAGATGAAAACACATATATCAATTATAATACCAATGTACAATTCTTTTTCTACAATAGAAACCTGTTTAAGCTCAATCTTTCAATCTAAATATAAAAACTTCGAGGTTATTGTGGTCGATGACAATTCGAAAGATAATTCGTGCGATATTGTAAGAAAATTTCCATGTAAACTTATAAAATTAAATAAAAGACACGGACCAGCTAAAGCAAGAAATGAAGGAGCTAAAATTGCTAAAGGCCACTTATTAGTGTTTCTCGATTCAGACTGTGTTGTGCATAACAATTGGTTGTTGAATATATCTAATAATTTTAAAAAATATAACATTGGAGCTACTGGGGGTCAATATAATAAACCCATGAATAAAAGTTTCGCTGCAAAATTTGCTTTTTACGAACTTTTTTTTAGAGAAAGAAAATTTAATAAATTTGTAAATACAATTCCTTCATGTAACTTTGCTTGTAAAAGAGAAATTTTCGAAAAAATCGGTGGATTTTCTGAAAAATTTAAAAATTCATCAGAAGATCTAGAATTTTCTTATAGATTAGGAAAAGTTACTAAAATATTATGGGACCCTTCGTTACATACATCACATTATTTTAGAAACACAATTTTTGGATATTTCAAACAACAATTAATTAGTAGCAGAGATGATGTTAAGGTGTTTATTAAAAATCCTAATTTGTTATTTTTAGATACATTCGAAGATAAATCAAATTATCTTGAAATAATCTCAATCTTATTATTTTTTATCTTTATCTCATTTTCATACCTATGGACTCTCCCATTAATATTTATTTTACTGATAAATAAAAACTTCATTATCTTCCTTAAGAAAAAAGAATCAACCATTTTTCTACTGAAATCTATATTTTTTATTTATATAAGAAACTTTATATGGATTACTGGTATTATAATTGGTATATTAATAGAAATAATAAAGCTTTCACAAATAGGAGGTAAAAATGTTAAATTATAGTAGATACATTTTTTCCCCAAAAAATATAACCCCAATATACTTAACTTACTTTGTAACATCTAGATGCAATCTCAAATGCCAACATTGTTTTTATTGGGATTCTCTTAATAATATAAAAAACGAATTAAGCTTAGAAGAAATAGAAAAGTTCTCTAAAACTATAGGAAATTTATTTGTCTTGTCTTTGACAGGCGGAGAACCATTTTTAAGAAAGGATTTACATAATATAGTCGAAATATTTCATAAGAATGTTAAACCAAAAATAGTATCTATTATAACTAATGGTTATTTTACAAAAGACTGTATAGAAATTACCAAAAAAATATTAGATTCTTGTAAAGGCATATCGCTTATAATTCAATTATCATTGGATGGCGTAGAAGAGGACCATAATCTCATTAGAATGAAAAATGATTCATTTAAAAAAGCTTTAGAAACATTTCATGCTTTAAAAGAACTTAAATCGATACATAAAAATCTTAATCTGGGAATAATTACCACGATAACAAACTTTAATCAGTATAAACTACCCGAATTAATGATATTTGTTAAAAACGAATTAGATCCAGATTATCTCACTATTCCATTAACAAGAGGAAATCCAAAAAATAAGCTATGTAAAGATGTAGATATAGAGCAGTATAAGAAAGTAATTCAAATTAAAAATAAGTTATTTAAAAATGGGTACAATAACTTTACTTTATCTAGCCTAAAAAATGCAAATGAAAATATTATAGAAAAAATTGTCTATAGAACTGCAAAATATAATAAGTTTCAAACTTCTTGCAATGCAGCCTATTTAAATGCAGTTATATCCCCAAATGGAGATGTTTTAGGTTGCGAAATTTTGAATAATAAAATTGGAAACATAAGAGATGTAAACTACGATTTTAGGAAATTATGGTTTACAAAACAAAGAGAACAATTATCTTCTCTTATTAAGAAAAACAAATGTTTCTGCACCCATGAATGCAACATCTCAGTTAATACCCTATTTAACATAAAATATTACCCAGAATTAATCCTAAATACAATTAAAAATATTTTGAAGTAAATGAATCTATGACCCCTTTAGAGTTTCCTTACGACTAAAATTAAATAAGACTTCAGAAACTTCAGGAAAAATAATATCTTTTAATTTTGTCGGATATGTCTCTTACATGAGCTAAGCCAGTCTTAAATGTGCTAACTTTTGACTCACCAGATTTTCTTGCTTTATAATGAACTGGAATTTCAACCATTCTCAACTTATTTTTCTTTGCTTCAAAAATAATATCCAAAGCTGGCCATTGCTTTTCTGTTAACTTTCCAATTAGCATTTCTCTTTTAAAAGCCCTTGTTCCGCAGAATACATCTGTCAAATGCTCTTTTAGAACTAATGATGTTAATAAAGTAAAAAATTTATTTCCAACTTTATGAGAAAAGCTCATTGCTCCTTCTTCCATAGGATAAATTAGCCTTGATGTATTTACAAAATCTACTTCGTCATTGAAGATTGGTGTTACTATCTTTTCTATTTCTGACGGATCAACAGTGTAATCTGCATCCAAAGTTACAACAACATCTCCTTTTGCTTTTTCTAAACCTTTTAGGATAGCTCCTCCCTGCCCAAGTCTTTTATCAAAATGAAGAATAATTAAATCTTCTCTATTATCTGCCAAATCTTTTGCTAATTTTTCTGTATTATCTGTTCCATCATCAACTACAATAATCTCTGTTTCCCATTTCAATTTAGGAATTTTATTAATACATGTAACAATATTTCCTTCCTCATTATGAGAGGGGATGACAATTGTCAATGAGTTAGGTTTCATTTTTATGCAAATCCGGATTTTCTGGGTCAAATTTTTCTGAAAATAAAACTAGATAATCAACATCTGTTAAATGCTCTAAAGTATGAAATTCATATGGCTCTACAACAAAACAATCACCCTCTCCAAATTGGTAATCTGCTTCTTCATTAGTTTTTAGATTTCTTATATGTAATCTTAATTCTCCGCTTAGAACATAATGCAACTCCGAAGTATATTTATGATAATGATTACCCCTTACAGCTCCTTGATTTGTTTTAACGCGATTTAGCTGCTTCCATGAATCTGCCTTGGCAATTTCTTCTAATCTTCCTCTGCTATCTGAAACAACTACATTTGTTTCTAATATCTTCATTTTATATCATTATACTCCTTCAAATATTTCATTTTATCATTATGACTTAAATTTTTCTATTTCACAATTTAGATTTTTTATTATACATATCTTCCAAGGCATATGCGAGAGATTTCCATTCTAGATTAAGTAAATTTCTTATTCTTGAGCTATCTAATGAAGAATCACGAGGGCTAAAGAATGATTCTGGGGCTTTTGCTTCCTGAACTAGATCCTCATCATAATCAAAGATTCTTGCAATAAGTTTTGCAAATTCAAATCTGCTTACTCTTTCATGACCTGCAACATGAAATAATCCTGTTAATTCTCTTTCAATCATTTCTTCTAAATATCTACAAAAATAAGGAAGATAGGTTGGTGTGGTATAGACATCACTGAATGCTTCTATTGGATGCCCTCGAGATAAATTCGAGAAGATGTATCTTAAAAATCCAGGTTGCTCTGGATTAAATAAACCTGCTGTGCGAATAATACAATGCTTGCTAAGATCATATGCTTGTTCTGCTTGAAGTTTGCTTTCTCCATACTTTGTTAATGGATTTGGACTATCTGTTTCTGTATAATGTCCCTTTTTGCCATCAAAGACAAAATCAGTTGAAAAAAAATAAATAGGAGTGGAGGAGAAATATTTTGTTAGTAATTCTGATGCTAATACATTAACTAATGCATCTTCTGGATTTTTTTCACAGACTTGTGCTTTTTTACCTGCTGCGTGCAGTATGCAATCTGGGTGATATTGCTTGAATAAATTTGCAACCGATGAC
>CAZCNK010000090.1:0-3928 GCA_964500345.1 Candidatus Woesearchaeota archaeon
AGTTTTCTTTAAAAATTCTTTAAACTTATCTTGATTGTTGATGGAACTAGTACTTAACTCCCACTTAAGTTTTTCTAGGTTTGTATCATTTAATTCTTTTGTGTGATGATTAATTTCTCTTATTTTATCGTTTATGTAGCTTAGTGTTCTCACTAATTTTTTAAACTTTATTCTAGTGAGGAGATGACCTTCCAATTTAGTTATATAAGAATCGTAAGAAATTTTGTTTATTTCATGGTCTAGCGACATCTCATTTTTGAGCAAAACTTGTTCTTTATACCACTGAAGATTTCCTTTAGTTGGCTCTCCACCATAAATCTCTGAATAATCAGAACTTATATTTTCTAAATCGGCCAATAAACTATCAATAAGTTTTATTTGGTTTTCAACTTTCCTTTCAAAACTTTTTCTTAGTTCAATACATAATGCAATAATAGCTATAACTATTGTAATTATTCCGATAATGATTGTATTTAGATCGTATGAAGCCAGTGTTTTAAGAAAATCTATTATAGGGTCTGGATTTAAAACTAAAAACAAAAAACCATATATTACTATAATAAGAAATACTAATAGATAAGCATAACAATAATCTTTAAAAAATTTGCATCTCATTTCAAACTCTCCTTAACCAAACAAACAACCATGAAAAAAGAATTATCAATGACACTACAATAATAAACGCTATTAAATTTGCCCTCTTTTTATCTTTTATCTCTTTAAATGGGTGGTAAAACCAAACATCCCAATATTGTGAAGCTTCTTCTTCATCGGCTTTATGATCTAAATAAATATCAATAATCCACGTTACTAATCCATAAACAATTATGGCGATTGTAGCAAAAACAGTTGCTCCAAAATTTAGAGTAGTTATTTTATTTGTCAAAGTTGATAATAATATAATCGCCGATAGAGAAATGCCAAAGAGGTATATTGTTTTATAATTTATATCCATTTTATTTCAAACTCTCCTCAATTATTTTCTGCTCTTCTTTATTTAATCCATATAATTTATACACCAAATCGTCAACTTTCTCTTCTAAAGCTTTGATTTGTTTTTCTAATAAATGCTTTTCAGAATCTAATTTTATACTTTGTAATTTTTTGCTTGATTCAATTATCAAATCGACAGCTTTAACCATCTCTTCCTGTATTTTTAGCTCTTCTTTGTTTTCTGGCTTGTATATTGGCAATTCTAACAGCGGAGCTTTGTCCACTTGTAATTGCTCTCCTTGTTTCTTTCCTTTAAAGTTTAGCCAGAAGTGGATTAGTTTAGAATTAAATAATCCTGTTAAATATTTTAGATTAATATCCCCTGGTTTAATTATTAAAAATGCTCTAGAAACATAACAAGGGAAATCTGTATAAGTAAATGAAACTTCTTTGGTTTTTCTTAAGGAAAATATTTTTTCTCCTTCAAAAAATCTTTGCTCTCTTGGTCTGTGCAATCCATAGGGTTTGAATGCGGAAGTTAATACTTTTTTAAATCTATCAAGATGTGCTTTGATATTTGGATATTTTTCTATATTTGACCTAACTTCTAAATCCGCATAAATGATATAATATTCATTTGCTGAATTTCCAAAATATTTTCTAAGTTCTTTAGTAGTATAATAAGGTTTGATTTTTTCAAGTTCGATTTTGTTAAACCTTAATTTTCTTAACTCTTCATTATTTAATACAAATATTCCGGAACCCTTTTTTATACTTTCATCTTTTAATGCGGATAGGTGTTTGTCATTAACAAAATCTTGTAAGACATCAATCCCATTTCCAATACTTTCATCTTTTAATTTATAGTTGGATTTATTTTTTAGTTTCTCCAAGACCTCATTAAATTGTGAATTTGTAAAAGTAATTGTTTTGTCTATTAACACTTGTGGCGAAATTTTGGCTTTAAAATGTTCTATTTTATTTCCATCTTTGCCTGTTAAAAGATAATTTCTTAATTCTTCTTTGGAAATGTTTCTATCAAGCGCTTTGTAAAAATCTAATGAATATGGTTTAGTAATCTTCTTCTTTTCTAAAACAAAAACCATTGTTTGAATGCTTGCTTCTTTGAACACTTTAAAATCATTAAATTCAAAGAAAGACAAAAGTTTAGCGTCTGTTAAAACCTTATTTCTTAAAATGGATGCTCCTGCACTTGTTATCCAACTGCTTGGAGCAATATAACTGTGTAATCCACCATCTTTTAATAAATCAATTGCTTGACAAGTAAAGAACTGCCAAAAGTCCATTTTACCTTGTGAATATCTTTTTAGATTTGTTTTTCTAACGGCATCAAATATCTCTCTGTTCACATCTTCTTTAACATATGGCGGATTACCGATTATGATATCAAAACCACCTTCAGCAAGAATATTGCCAAAACCTTTTTGTTTGTCTCCCCAATCAAAAGGATTAATCTTTGATAATTCTTCATGATTTGATACTAATGTGGATTGCTTGAAATAAGAAGAATCAACAACTGAATTTCCACAGCGAATATTATTATCTAAATTTGGCAAAGCTCTTTCCTGAAATAATTTTAACTGCTGATTTACACTTTCTTTTGTTTCATTTTCTAAAACCTTTAACAATAAACTTAGTTTTGCTAATTCAACTGCTTGAGGATCAATATCAACACCAAAGATGTTATTTAATAGAATTTTCTTTCTTATTTCTGTTGTTAAGAAATATTGATTTTCCTTTATTTGATAAATCTCTTTTTTATGCTTAGCTGGATTTTTTAAGTAATAATTCAAATGGTAATCCAACAAATAAGAATATACCCTTACTAAAAAGGTTCCAGAGCCACATGCGGGGTCTAAGATTCTCATTTTCTCTATTTCCTTGGGAGATTTTTCTTCTATTAATTTCCCAACTGTATTTTTAACGATATAATCTACAACAAATTCTGGAGTGTAGTAAACACCGCCAGCTTTTCTTACTTCTGGCTTCTCTTCTACTTTTGCTTGATGAGCGCTTGTTAATCTTATTGTTTTACCTAAAAATCTCTCATAAACACTTCCCAAGATTTCTATGCTAAGAACAGAAAAATCATAAGGACAATAGGGGTAATAAAGATTAGTTATAATTTCCTTTAGCATTCTATCATCTACCTCTAAATTAACAGTTATTTTATCTGTTTTAAAGTCAAATATCCCGCTATTATATTTATCATCAGCATATCTGAAATAAGTCAATAATGCTTTGTAAATGTCTGATTTGTCTGCAATAGTTTTTAATTTTTCATAAGTTTCTATGCTCCTATCTTCACATATTCTTAAAAATAATATTCTATCGATTGTTTTTTGTACTGCATAATTAAGTTCAGAAATAGACAAATTAGAATTTCTTAATGCAATATTTTTAGCTAAATTATCTCTCCATTTTTCTATTTCTTTTAAAAACTCGTTATCTACTTCAGAAGTTCCTTTCTTTCCTTTATTAGATTCAACATACTTATCAAAACTGCCCCTCAATACGGCTTCTTTGGAGAAAATATTCCATATCTCATCAAATCGTTCTAAATACTGCTCAAAATTAATGTAAAATAATCTTCCAACAGTTACATTGTCTTTTGGATCTGGTTTTATTCTACAATCGTAGACTACAAACTCTTGGAAATCAGTTAAAACAGAAATTGGAATTTTTGAGTTCCATGCATATCTTCTAAGTTGAAATGCTGGTTCGCTATCTTGTTTTATGTTTACAGAAGGTTTCTTTGCTTCTGCAAAAAATATCCTTTGACCACCGATTCTAAAAGCATAATCTGGGGCCTTAGTTTTCCCCCCGATTTTAATTGCATCTTCGCTAATAACTTCTTTATATCTTTCAGATGAACCTTCTTCATTATTTACATCCCAACCAAATGCAACAAATAACTTATCAATAAATTCTTTTCTAACATGTGCTTCTTTATAACTTGCTTGAGAATATTGTT
>CAZCNK010000091.1:0-3458 GCA_964500345.1 Candidatus Woesearchaeota archaeon
ATTAAATCAATTGGATATAAACCAAGGGAGCATTTTACAATATCATATTTTTTTGCTTGCTCTAAAGAAATTCTATTACTAACTGGATTTACTCCGCTTGTAATAATGCATTTAACTCCAGCATTTTTTGAATTTTCTATAACTTTATCTAAATCATTCTTAAATTTTTCATGGCACAAATGAGCATGTACATCTACTAGCATTTTAACTTAAAAATAAAGTAAATGGTTTGATTAAGAATTGGATTAATTTCCACAAATAAGGGGAAAGGTTTACGAATATAAGCAATAGGCATATTAAGGTTATAAAAGTCCAAACCTTTTTTGCTCTATCAAGATTTTTGAATATAGATTGCAAGCCTAAATAAAACATTCTTCCTCCATCAACAGGGCCTAAAGGCAAGAGATTAAACAAGCCAACGCCAATGTTTACAATAACCAGCCAGAAAACTAAAAGATGAAACCAAGAAAATATTTTTGGCCAAATAGAACCATATTTTAACATAATGTTGTCTTTTATTTTTGTTTGTATATCAAAATTAGAGATTCCAATAAAACCCTTGCTTTTATTTTTTGGATTTTCTACAGTTTCAATATTATAATTTCCTTTATCAGTTTCTAAGATTATTTTTTGTCCAGGCTTGATTTCACTAGTTGTATTAAAGAAGCTTTGAGAGTCTAGGGTTTTTTGCCCATTAATAGATTTTATTACAAAAGGAGCGATTAAACCAGATTTTTCTGCTGGATAATCTTTCGTAATTTCATTAATCTTGATTCCATCAGGCTCATAAATTTTTAAATATATTGGGCCTGTGATAGTGTTCATTACTAACAGGAATATTAATCCAAGAACAATGTTCGAGAAAGGACCAGCTGATAAAACTGAAAGCTGGGCTGTTTTGCTTTTCTTTGCAAGCTGCTTTTCATCAGGCTCTACAAAAGCTGCTAAAATTGGTCCTAAAAAAGCAAAGCCAGAGCTTTTAATTTTTGTTTGATAAAGTCTTGCATAAATTCCATGACAAAATTCATGAACAACTGCAACAATGAAAATTGCAACAATCCAATGCCAAAAAGATAACATTGGCAACCCAGGAATTTTTACACCTGGCAAAACTGGAGCAACAGCAGGAACAGCTTCTGGAACAAACAAGAATCTAATTGTTCCTTTAATCAACCAATAAAATATAAAAAGCATCCCACCAAATCCAATTATTACACCAACTACTCCAATAAATTTTAAAAGTCTTGGAGAAAATTTAGAAAATGTATCCATTAATTTTAAACCTAGCTTTGTTCTATAAAGAGCAAATATTTTTCCTTGAACTTCAAATTTTTCCCTGTATTTGAAGAAAAATATTAGTAATAGTCCATAAAAAATTATTGCAAACAATAAATCAATATTCATTTTTGACCTTCTTGTTCATTTTTTATCTTTTAAATCTTGCTTATTCTTTATTTTTATTTTCCTATGACTTTAACCTTTCTTAAAGCTCTAAAAACTTTGCTGCCACACTTTCTGCATTTTACTTCTTTTTTTAAAATCTTTTGTGGATTGGATCTTATTTTAGTTTTGCATCTCTTGCAAACAAAAATATTTTTAAAAATTCTACCTTGAGCTTCTGGAAACTTGACCATTTTTATTGTTAATTTTTATTGTTTTGTTTAATTTTTAAATTTTTATTTAATTTCTATCTTAAATTTAGGATTTTAATTGCTTCATTACTTTATCATCTAATATCTTCCAATAAATTACTTGAGAGCCTTCTTTTACTTCTGCTTTTAATTCTTCAGGGATTTTAAGATTAAATGTTTCAAAAGTCTTTAACTCCATTACATTTGCTGTGTCTCCTGCTATCGAGAGAATTTGAGCAGATTCTTTTTCTATTATTGGGGTTTCAATATTGTCGTGGCCTGGTTTGATAAGAATTTTCTTCTCGTTATTTATGATACCAACAGCTTCAATTCTGCATTTTGTATGACCGTGTTTTCCTGGTTTTGAAATTTGAATGCTTTTAACAACACAGGCTATTCCATCTATAACAACAAATCTCCCTTCTTTTAATTCACTAACACTTATTTGCTTTGTGGTCATTAAAGTTCTGAAGAGAAAAATTGTTTATAAAGATTTTGATTTTAATTTTTATTTCTTCTTTTTAACTTTCCTAATTTGTTTTGGAGTTTCAACTTTTTTCTCTTGTTTTTGAATTGACTCTGCTGGCTTATCTTGAGAGATTTCTTGCCTTTGCAAAGAATCTCTTAAGGCTCTTTCTATGTAATTTAATTTTATATTAAGATCAAGTATCTGTTTTGAGATATTTGCAATTGCAACCCAAAGTTGGGCTTGAGAGGGATTTTTTGCTTGGGAATAAGAGCTTTTAAATGGTACTGTTGCCTTAATTTGCTGTTCTAAATGATCTTTGATTGATTTATCAACATTATCGCGCCATATTTTCATTTTTTATTATATATTAAAAGAGATTGTATTTTATAAGCTTTTCCATTTTATAGTAGTTACATAATCTCAGATAATATTTAAATACACTACAAAATCTGTAAATCTTATGAAGATAAAGCAAGGTGATTTCTTGGAGGTTGAATTCGTTGGAAGAGTAAAGGATACTAATGACATCTTTGATTTAACAAATGAGAAAGTTGCTAAAGAAGGTAATATTTATAATAAAAATTTTAGATATGGGGCAAGAGTAATTTGTGTTGGAGAGGGAATTTTAACTAAAGGAGTGGAAAATTTTTTGATTGGGAAAGAGATAGGAGAGTATAAAGTTGAATTAAGTGCTGAGAATGCTTTTGGGAAAAAAGATCCTAGACTAATTAAAATTGTTTCTCTTGGGATTTTTAAGAATAGTGAAGTTAAACCATTTCCAGGATTGCAATTGAATTTAGATGGCTTGCTAGGGACAGTTAGAGGTGTTTCTGGTGGTCGTGTTATAATAGACTTCAATCATCCACTTGCTGGAAGAGATATTGTTTATGATATTAAGGTTAATAAGATTGTTAAAGATGTAAAGGAGAAGGTTTATGCAACTTTAAGATTTTTAACTGGGCAAGATATAAAATTTGAGATAAAAGAGAATAAGCTAGAGATTAAAACAGAGTTTGCTAAAGAAGTCCAAGATATTGTAAATGAGAAAATTAAAAAGTTAATACCTGAGGTAAAAGAAATTATATTTAGCAAAGATACAGATAAAAAATAAGAATATTTAAATACTACATTCTTCTTATTAAGTAAAATATGGCAATTATATTGCAGCAGATGGAAAGAGAAAGGGGAAAAGAGGTAAGATATAATCCGATTGATGAGGAGTTAGAGCAGATTCTAGCAAGGCAGAGAGCAAAAATAAAAGTGGTAGGAGCTGGAGGTGCTGGAAATAATACTATTAATAGAATGAGTGAGATTGGAATTGTTGGTGCAGAGACAATTGCTGTAAATACTGATGCTCA
>CAZCNK010000091.1:3468-3889 GCA_964500345.1 Candidatus Woesearchaeota archaeon
CAAATGCAAATACAAAGATATTAATTGGCAAAGAGATAACTCAAGGTTTAGGGGCTGGTTCTATTCCTCAAATTGGAGAAGAGTCTGCAAGAGAGAGCGAACATGAGATTAAAGCAAAATTGCAAGGAGCTGATATGGTTTTTATAACCTGTGGATTAGGAGGAGGAACTGGAACTGGTTCAAGTCCTGTAATTGCTGAGATTGCAAAAAAAGTAAATGCTTTAACAGTTGCTGTTGTTACAATGCCTTTTTCAATGGAAGGAAAAAAGAGATTGGAAAATGCTAGATTAGGACTTGAAAAACTGCAAAACAGTGTTGATACTTTAATTGTAATACCTAATGATAAGCTGCTTGAGTTAGCTCCTGATTTGCCTTTGCATACTGCTTTTAAAGTTGCTGATGAGATTCTGACAAATTCTGT
>CAZCNK010000092.1:0-3881 GCA_964500345.1 Candidatus Woesearchaeota archaeon
AAAACTCTATTAAAGGTCAAATACTACATTAGATATGTTGATGATTTTGTAATTTTACATAAATCGAAGAGACAATTAATTTTCTGGAAAGAAAAGATTAATAAATTTCTTAGAAATAAGTTGAAAATTGAATTACATCCTCAAAAGTCTAGGATAATTCCTTCATATCAAGGAGTTGATTTTGTTGGCTTTAGAAATTTTCATCATTTCAAATTATTAAGAAAAAGAGGTATTTATCAAATGGAGAAAAAAGTTGACTTTTTTAGAAAGGGACTAATTGATTTTAGAACTTTGGCAGAAATTTATCAAGGTTGGCAAGCTCATGCAAAATGGGCAAATACACACAAATTGCGAAATAAAATTAAAAGAGAGATAATAGATATCATCTGGGATAAAATTAGTTTTCAATAAGAATCTTTACATACAGCCAACTATCTCAAAACATATCTAACTAAGAGCTTAATATTACTAATTGTCCAAGCAATTATTATCAAGCCCCAAAAATAAACCTGCTCTTTTCCTAACAATAAATATGTTCCAGCTATCACAAAAAATATCAAAGGATAAATTATTAGACATCCGAGATAAACAGCCCACATTCCAAATCTCTGTTTTATCCAATTTAGTGTTATATCAACCCCAGGAATTAAGCCATGTTTCATTGCTCCTAAATAAATTAAGATGTGCGAGATAACATAAAAACCAATAATAATGTAATAAATCAAACTAATATCAAAAAATGTAACATTCCCATTAAACAATCCATATAACCCAATAACTCCAAGAATAAAACCTCCGGCAATTAATGAAATAGGTGTATAAGGTTTGTAATGAAACCTATAATACACAATCGTCCAATATATCAAAACAACTAGAATTATAATTATTGCTTTTATCATAATTTTTTCTTAAGATCTTTTAAGACTTCACCTGGATTCTGAGCATTACCTACAAAACTCCCAACATTCACAAAATCAACACCAGCCTTTTTTAATTTCTTGATTGTTTTGTCATTTACACCCCCATCAACCTGTATTTTTATGTTTTTGTCAATCCTTCGTAAAGCTTTTATTTTTTCTAAAACATTTTTTTCTAAATTTTTATGTTCAACTCCAGGAACATGCCCCATAAACATAATCAATCCAGCGTATTTTCTCGCATTAAATATATAGCGAAAAGATGTATCTGGATTGAATACGACTCCGGGAATTAAACCAATTGCCTTTATCTCATGCACTAATTTCTTAACTTTATTCTCATTATCAAAAGCCTCAAAATGAAATAATATTTTCTTAAATCCTTTTTTCCTCAATTCAGAAAGCCATTTTTCTGGATTTTTTGTCATTAAATGTGCTTCAAAATTGTTTTTATATTTTTTTAAGTTGGGAATATTATCTAATTTTACAGATTTTGCCTTTACAAAATTTTCATCCATAAAATCAATTTGAATATCTTTACTGTTTTTTACAAGTTTTGCAAATCTCTTATTAAATTCTTTCTTATTGTGAGCAAAAACAGTTGGTATTATTTTCATCTTTCCTCTTTACATTCTAAACTTTAGTAATCTTTATAAACTCTAACTTAATCAAAATTTTATGGAAGATGCATTAACTGCACAGGAAATAAGAACAAATGAAGATTTAGCGAGAGCATATACAAATGTTATAACTAGGGCAGGCTATCCAATAGAGCGATATTTACATTTAGAGAGAAAAATTGCAGCTTATCCAATTAACTTACCTGAATATTTCGCAACACACCAGGATTTTAAACAACTATCATCGAAAGATAGGCCGCAATTTAATAATAAGACAAGAGAAGTGTTAGAATGGATATTGGATTGTGGTACAGAGATGGCAATTAAATTTCTAAGTTTACGAAGAGATAGAAAGATAAACAGAGCAGAATATCTAGATAGCCTAGAGCGAAAAGAGCGTTCAGAATTCATTGAGCATAATAGAGAAGATCAGCCATTATTGCATGCTGCTTTAATACGCATTATAGGCGGATAATTATTCTTTATTTTCATTTTTTTCTGTATCCAAATTTTTTATTATAATCAGGATGACTTAGAATATCCAATACGAAAGCAATTATCTCAATATCTGATCCCCCTTCTGAAGCGGTATAGAGCATTCTCCAAAAATCAGGGAGTTCAACTCTAAACAAATTAGTTACACCATAATTCTTCTTATATTCTTCTGGAATAAGATCTTTTCCAATAGGATCACCATACTGAAAATTCTCTCTGACTAGTTCAAGTTTGTAATTAACAGCTTTTAATATCATTCTCTCATGCTTTGAAACAGGAGCTAATGCGTTTAAATGATTATACACCTCTTTTGCTTCTTTTGACAACTTAATTCTCACCTTTTTCATAATTCAAAACCTTCAGCAATAGCCTTCCTTAAACGTGGGTCAGGATTAAAGATCCAAGTGATGCCGCGAGAACCAAAGGCAATTTTATTACTTATCTCGAGGTATTGTAAAATAATTCGTAAAGTATTATGATTAACTTGTCTAGGCAATCTTCTTTTAAGCTCAGCTACACTTATCACACTTTCGTTCATCTTTCTTAGCACGTTTTCCACCATAATAACAGTATTTAAAGTAGGCCAATGCATTTCTTTGTTAACTTGTTTTGTTGTTGTCATATTGATCAGTAATGCTTATTAGATCGTAACAATTAATTACTAAGTAGTATTTAAACTTTGCTCTATCTGCGAGAATTTTCATACAAATGTATTTTTCTTATTCGTCTATCATGCCTTTCTTCCCCGCTAAACTCTGTTGTTAGCCAGATTTCCACAATTTCTTTTATCTTTTTAATTGGAAATTCTCTTCCTCTCAATCCGAGAATATTAGAATCATTGTGCCTTCTTGACATTTCGGCAGTATAAGCATCATAAGCAGCAACAGCCCTTATGCCTTTCACTTTATTTGCAGCAATTGTCATTCCTGTTCCTGTTCCGCAAATTAAAATACCCATACTTCCCTTGTGCTTGGCAACTTCTCCTGCAACTCTAAACGCATGATCAGGGTAATCATCTCTCCCATCATATTCTTTTGACAAATCTTCATATTTAATTCTTTTTTTATCTAAAAACTTTTTTATTTCTTCTTTTACATCAAATCCAGCATGGTCTGCGCCAAGATAAACAACCAATTTTTTCATATGAAAAAGAGTTAATTAGAGATTATAAGGGTTTTGATTAAAGATAAAAAAGAATAGTAGTTTGTCGCAATAATCTTTTTATAGTCTTCTAAGCAAATGAAAACATGATTAATCAGTCTGAAAATGGATTATATTATTTACATTATTTTGAAGAAAGAAGTGAGACTGAGTCAATAGGGGCAGGGATTAAGCTCCCTACTCATGAATTAGTTAGAGTAAGAAGTTATGTTTGGGAAAATTATGCAGGGAACAGACATAACGATTTTTTTAATGCTTATTTGATTGGTGGAGGTATTGTAACTTTTGCTCAAAATATAGACGCTAGGCAATTTGCTATTAATCCCCAGCTTACAGTCGCTCATGAAACCGAACAAGGGCTTGTATTGATAACAAGTCAATTAAAAATTCCATTCAATAGAGGGGCTTTAAAGATCGGATTTTCTTCTATTCATCAAATTGAAGAAAAGAGGAAATAATTATTTCATCTCAATAAAAGAAATTCAAAGGTTATAAGGGTTTTGTCTCTATAGTTTTTCCAATATTAAATCTGGTACTCTCTCAAAATGTTTTGCATTTCTTGTGAGCAAAGGCTCATTATTAATAATGCATACAGAAGCTATCATGATATCAGGAAGTTCAATTAAATTTCCCTTTGCTTTTAATTCGTTAAATATTTCTGCAGCTTTCTTTGATGTTTTAAATGTAA
>CAZCNK010000093.1:0-3838 GCA_964500345.1 Candidatus Woesearchaeota archaeon
AAAAACACGACTTACAGAATATTAATTATAATTCAATTAAAGTAGAGAATAAACAAATTTTCCCTAGTAAGAAAACAAATGAAGAATTTGACTTCTCTACGGAATTAAATAGTTCATTATTCTTTCCTATGAACTCTAAAATCTTATTAAATAGCAAATCTGATTGCCTCTGTGCTGGGGAAATAATTAATATCTTTTGATTGCTTCTAGTAATTGAAATATAGAGACACGCTATAGCAATAGAAAAGGACTTACCGACACTTCTGCCATACTAATTCTCCCGCACGAACCAATTTATATCATTTAGTGCACTAGCGCATCAGAATATAGAAGGTCTGCGCTAGTCGGGACTTCCAGCACCGCAATCTCAAGCGGGTTTGAAAAGGGTGCAACCCTTTCTTTTGAACCCGAGTCAGAGCGTTGGCAACGCCCTATACTAGACCATGCTATACTACTAGCGCATATTAAAAATTATTTCAAGATTCTATTTAAAGATTATGGTATTAATTATTTTTAATAGATTTATAAAAAATCTTCGAAAAATCAGTAAAATTTAGATCACTACTCTTAAATTCAGGAAAATTTTTCATTAGTAAAACAAGATTTTATATTTTACGAAATATTTTCGGTTTTTTCAGGCAAAACTTTATTAAGTACGTAATTCTACTTATTATTATGTTTAAATATCAAAAAGATACAGCAATTAGTACTATTATCACGACAGTGGTTACAATAATTGGAACAGCTGCAGCTTTATCGTATTATATTGCTATTAGTAAATATAATACAAATGAATATCTTACCTTTATCTTGGGTAGTTATTTTGTATTAATTTCAACTGTAGGATATATTTACAATAGGAGGTATGAGCAAAATGCCTAATAAAGTTATGGATTATGTAATGGTAGGTTTATTAATAATAGCAATTCTTTTATTTTTGTATGTGATTTACTCAGGCGCAAAACCTTAGATAAATTTTAAAAATTCATATCATCTTGAAAAATATATTTAATCGTCAATATGCTATTTCTCTTGCTTCTCAAATAATTTTAAATATCTGTCATAACCTTCTTTCCTTAGATCTTCTTTTGGAATGAAGCGTAGTGCAGCTGAATTTATACAATATCTTAATCCTGTTGGTTTAGGTCCATCTCTGAATAAATGACCAAGATGAGATTCAGAATATTTGCTGCGAACCTCTGTTCTTGGAAGAAGCAATCTGAAATCCCTTTTCATTATTATATTATCTGGCTCAAGAGGTTTAGTGAAACTAGGCCATCCTGTTCCTGAGTCAAATTTGTCAAGAGAGATAAATAAAGGCTCACCAGAAACAACATCTACGTAAATTCCTTCTCTTTTATTATCCCAGTATTCGTTATCAAATGGAGGTTCTGTATGCTCTTGTTGCGTGACCTTATACTGCATTGTAGTTAGGATTTTCTTAAGTTCTTCTTTTGATGGTTTTTTGTAATCATCTAGTTTATCACCCCAGATTTTTTCTAAGAATTGATCTCGACCGGAATTATATCGATAGAATTTATACTTTAAAGGGTTTTTCTTGTAATAATCTTGGTGATACTCTTCTGCTGGGTAAAATTTCATGAATTTTCTTATCGCTGTAGCTATAGGTTTATCAAACACCTTAGACTTTTCAAGTTCTTCTTTTGATTTTTCTGCCAACTCTCTCTGCGATTCGTTGTGGTAGAAAATTGCAGTTTTGTACTGAGAGCCTCTGTCTACAAACTGTCCTTGTGAATCTGTCGGGTCAATTTGCTCCCAGAATACATCAAGAAGTTCTTTGTAAGATATTTTTGACTCATCATAAATGACTTGGATAGCTTCAACATGATCACTAGTACCTGAAGAAACTTCCTTGTAGTTAGGATTTTCTTTTTCCCCGCCGGTGTAACCAGGAATTACCTCTAGAACCCCATTTAATTTTTCAAATGGAGGCTCCATACACCAGAAGCATCCTCCTGCAAATGTTGCTACATCAACTTTTTTAAAATCATCCTTTTCTTTATTATTATCTTGCATACAACCACCTATAAAAAGCAGCGCAAATGTTAAAGTTATTATACTTTTTTTATAAATCTTCCTCATTCTTTTTAATTTTATTCTTTCCATTATGATGTTTTTGAAAGAAATGGGGGGATATAGATATATAAGTAAAAATCAACCGCTTTATAAAGGCCTCTTTTTACTAACAAGTAATATGGTTCTAAGGCTTCTGTTGATATCTTAAGTTGAGAAGTTTAGTGGAGTACGTTAGCATGTTATACTGTATGCTTCTTCTATTGTTCTTGTTCTTCTAGTGTATGATGTGTTGTGTGTATGTTAGAGATGTAAGGGGTTGCAGGAGGAGGTATAAATTCCTTGTATCCAATATAAAATTCTGAACTTGTTGTGTTATCTGAGAAGATGTTAGACTAGTCCTCATCTCTGATTATTTTGCTAATTTTATAATAAATAAAATAACCCAAATTAAAAAATTACAAATAGTTATTAAATTAGCCACATTACCTAACCATTGCCAAAATATAATTTGTTTTACAGGTTTATCTTCTATTTGAGTTTTGGATAAATTCAAATATTCAAAGAGAAGGAGAGCTAATGCTTGAACTAGTAGGAGAACACCCGATATTGTAAAAAATATCTCTTTTTTAAATAAAGTGCCCACTAGAGAAGAGGTAAGAGCAAACATTAAAACCGAGATACTTGCTCTAAAACCACTTATTTTTTTAGTTATTATTCCTAAAAGTACAATAATAAGCTGTAAGTATATTAGTGTAATAATCGCTGAAAAGATCAAAGATATCGAGAGACTGACAATTAACATAAAATTATCTTTTTGCCATCCAAATATCCAATAAGATAAGTTTAGACCCAAGGCTATCAAAAATAAAATAAGATTAAACGCTGCAAGTTTATGAGATAATTTTTCACTTTTACCTAAGAGTACAATCTTCTTAATCGCTAAATTTGCAAGATCAATCATGCTGACCCCCTCTTCTTTAGAATTTTTATTAATTGTTACCTTGGCGTCTTTTCCTATAGCGATGTTCCCTTTTATTACATTATCTCCTTCAATACGTATTGCATTGTCTTCAATTTTTGATTTCGGCATTTTTACCTACAGCAACCTTTCCCTTTATTTTAGAATTGTCTATCTTAACGCTATTATCTTGGAATATGAGAAAAAAATTAACGGGAACATTTTGGTCTTCTGATAATTCTAATTTAATTCTATTTTGGATTTCTCTCAACTCGTATTCTAGAGATCTTATCAACTTATTTAAAATCTTTTCATTAAACCAATATATCCAGTCATCAATACGCCTACGTCGTTGACACTTAACACCCATATTTATTATTATATCTGTATCAAACCTTATTTTTAATAAAAGTTGATAAATAAAAGCATCTCGTTCATATTCATCAATAGGAAAATTAACTTTGCTACAGCCGACCATTCCACCACCAGAACCTATGAAAGTAAGATCATATTTATCAAAAATAGATTGGTTTTTTAGTTGGGAAGTAATAGCTTTCATTACTTCATCATTTTCGCAATGGTCTAACCAAATCTCAAGATGAGACCTAAAGGTACTCCAATCAGAAGATACTAGGTCTTTAGAATAGTCATTAAATTTCCTAAAGCTAGTTTCAACTTGTTTTTTGGTAAATTCGATGATCATCTTATCATTATAAACCATGAAAGTCTTTTAAATACTTTACTTGGCTGATATTGTGTTAGATTATTTATTCAATCTTCTTCTTTGTCTTCTTATAGAGTTTAAACTTCTTACCTTCTCTTATTTTCTTCAATATTCTAGAC
>CAZCNK010000094.1:0-3761 GCA_964500345.1 Candidatus Woesearchaeota archaeon
TAAAAATCAAACAGAAACAAAAACACAAAAGCAAGAGTATGTTTCAAAATGTAATAGAGAACAAAAGTATGAAAATTTACCTGAATTTGATAGAGTTTTAAGTTTGATAAGACAAAGAGAAGAAGAATTTGCTGTTTCCCCTTACTCAAAAATTCCGGGGCGGGTAGTTCCTCCCCAAGACAATATTTTCAACTGTATTTCTATTCAATACACTGATGCAAGAAAAGATATTGGAGCAGAAGGTTATTTTATTTTTGACCCGTCTTCTGTAAACGAGAATTTATATCCAATATATGTAGATAAAAGCTATAAAAGCAAAGATGATTTAATTACCGCAACTCTTGTTTACCATGAGCTTACCCATGTAAGACAATTTATAGATGAAGCAAACAATGAATATAGTTTGGATTGTGCGGAAAAAGAAATTGACGCTTTTTTATCGCAGTCTATCTTTATAAGTTATCTATTAAACATAGAAGAACAAATATCTGTTTCCCAAAGAGCACATAATCAAAGAGAATACATGAATGATCCGAGAGTATCAGATCCCTATTACAGACCTCAATTAGAACTAATTGCAACACTAGACGAGTTTAATGTCCAGGCTGATATGGAATGTCCAAATAGTGAAAATGATGAGACCTGCAGAGCAGAGAAAGTTAAAAGCAAAATTAACAATATGGTTAGGTCAAGTCAATTTTATCAAAAGCAATGTGATTTAAAAGAGGAGAATATTATAACGCCTGTTTCAAAAGATGCTCTTTCCCCAACGCCGCTTTCTAAAACAAATGATACGGATAAACAGGAATCTAAAGTTGCTATAGTCTTGCCTTCAACAGGAAAAACAGTTTATTGTCTTTCTTCCCATGCAGAAGAAGTAAGACAGGCAGCACAATTATACAATGATAAATTTCAAGGATATTTAAAAGAATTTAAAAGCAATACAGAAAAATGCTACGCTTCCTGTAAAGAAAAATCCGATCAATTTAAGACAGAGTGTATAAATTCAACCTCAGAAGGAAGTTCTAAAACTCCCTGCTATCAAGGTGCAAGTGATCTAGGAAAAAGTTGCGGAGAAAAATGTTTTCAAACTTCTAGCAAAGAGAAAGTGGAATATCCTAATAAGCTCAAGCCCTATTATGAATCTTTAAATAATTTAACTAATACATATTGCACTTCAAGTCAATAAAAAGTTTATAAAAATAAATTAAGCGGGGGTAGGGAGTCCACATACAAAAACTGGTATATGTGTAATCGTTTATATATACCAGATAGACCATATGTAACTAAGATTTAAAGGAAGGGTTTTATTCTGGTTCTCCGTCAACAACTTGAAAGATACCTCTCTCCTGATCTTGGATAATTACAACATTAAATGGATTAGTCTGTGTTTTGATTACTTTATTTTCTGTAATTCCTTGAGCCAGTTCAATTTGTTTTGCCCACATTCTCCAATCATTTGCTCCTGTTTCCTGCATTTTTTCAATATAATACTCCATTTCTTCGGCTATTGCCTGTTGGACTTTTGGAGTTCCAAGCCATTTTCTGGCAGTTTTAGGATTAACATTTAAAGCTCTGACAATTGTTTGAACATTGTAGCCTTTACCTTTTCCAATTGCTATTTTATGCTTCTTGATTAGTCTTAAAAGCAATCTGTATTCTGTCTTTTTTGTTATATATTTTAAATCTGTCTCGGATATACCATTACTTACCACTCCCGAATTTGAAATTTGGAGCTGTTTTTGTTCATTTTTAACTGATTTTTGCATATTCTTTGATATATTTATTCTATTTTAGCTATTTTATACATTATTTATAACTTTTCAAAGCTACCTTATTCTAAAAAGATGTATAATGTTTCCAATCATATGGAAACTTTTTCATTTTGGAGTTTGGTTCTAGGTTTTGCTAATTCTCTCATTTCAGTTCTTATAAAACCATTTATAAAAATCTATAAGTATCTTTATGAAATATCACCTTTTAGAATAGTTCGGAAAAAATTTATTCCAAGATTGGGCATAATTGAAAGTTCATGGAGAGATCATGAGTGGAATTACGGGAAAAGAGGAGATCAGGAAATTATATTTATATACACACATTGGCAAATAACAAATATTCTTCCATATAATATTACGGGACTAAATGCATTTTTAGTTAAACCGGAGAGAGTAAAAGGATTAGTCTTGATAAAGCGTCATGATCAGGATATCTGGGGACACTATACAATTCCAAAAAATTGCACAACCGAGATGGAGATCTCTTTTGTAATTGATAAAAAATTTGCAAAAAGAAAAGAAGAAATAATAAAGGGAAAAATTGAAATTCAAGATCCAATCGGACGGAAACATTTTATTGATCAGGTTATTATTAACCCTCCAAAAAAGGCATTAAAGAAGTTAAACCAGGATCATTTGAAAATAGAAGATCCATCAAAAATAAAAAACAATATTGAAAAACAAGTTGTGGCAGTCTTAAAAAATGAAGTTGAACAATATAAAGTAAGAGGAAGAAGGGAAGGTAGACTTGGAACTGTGGAATGGCCAAGAGGAACAACAGAATATCGAGGTGTAGATGAGGAAATAAAATTTCTTTTTGAAAACTCAAAAAAAGAAAATGTTTCATCAAAATACATAGCTGCACTTTTAAACCTATATAATAATTCTTCAAAAAATGAACAAGCACTTATTATAAAATCTCTATTAAAGAGAATAAATAAAGAAATTGAATATAGAGACATTGGATATTTGATTGTCTTTTTTCTCTTTGAGATTGGCAGTCTTAAAGAAGCACTTAACGCAGTTTTAAAGAAACTTAAAGGAGATAAAGCCAATGCATTTGGTGATGTTTTGAGGATTCTTGATTTACTTTTAACATTCAGATATGAAGAGTTTGAAGAGCAGGAGCTTAATGAAGTAGAAAAATTTACATACTCAACTAAAGATCACCCATTTAAAATTAAAGAAAGAGTAAATGCTGTTCGAGTTTTAAAAATGTTAAACTATAAAAATAACCAGAAGTAACTTTATACTGACGAAGAAATTTTAATATGTCGATTTTTAAAATAACCAGCAATAAATTAAAAGAAATTGAAGAAAAAAGTTTTGATTTAGAAAAAGATTTACACAAACTGACTGAAGAAAATCTTCAAGAAATATTTGGTTTTGAATTTGTTTCGGGAAAATTAAATAAACAACTTAATGTCCAAAACTTTATAATTGATACTTTTGCTTTTGATCCGGAAACAAAAGCATTTGCAATAATTGAATACAAAAGAGATAAAAGTTTTTCTGTCATAGATCAAGGATATAATTACCTTGCTTTAATGCTTAATAATAAAGCAGAGTTTATACTTGAATATAATGAACAAAGAAAGGCAAATCTTAAAAGAGATGATATAGACTGGTCTCAATCAAGAGTAATTTTTATTGCACCATCTTTTACTGCACATCAAAAAGGAGCAATTGCTTTTAAAGATTTGCCAATTGAACTTTGGGAAGTTATTCTCTATAAAGAAAATCTTGTTTTATACAACCAAATCAAACCTCCTGAAGTATCAGAATCTATAGAAAAAGTTACGAAAAGTAAAACTGTTGCAAATATTAGCAAGCAAATTAAAACTTATACGATTGATGATCATTTGTCAAAAGCAAGCGATGGAATTAAAGAACTTTTTAATAAAATACAAAGAGAAATCTTAGAGATAGACAGTAGAGTTCAAGAAAAACCTGTTTCTTGGTATATAGGCTTTAAAATCAAATATT
>CAZCNK010000095.1:0-3682 GCA_964500345.1 Candidatus Woesearchaeota archaeon
ACCCTGCGGGCTTTAGCCCGCAGTAGTTTAGTTTTTGGTGCAGTTTCAGTAGCAATCATTTTGATCCATCTGGTAACTATTTATAAGTTACTATTTATAAAGTTTTGCCCTCCTCAAATCAAAAAGTTTATATAGTAACCCCTAGTTTCTATGTAGTAACTTGATGTTACCATGGCAACCTTAACCCAAAAAGAACGAGAGACTGTACTTATCCTATTCAAAGATTATACTACTTTCTATAATGCCAATTCTATTAGCAAAGTCCTCAATATAAGCCACGTCGGAGCTCAAAAAATCTTTAAACGACTTCTTCAGGAAAATTCGGTAATAAGCAAAACTATTGGTAAATCCATAACCTACAAACTTAATTTTAGTAATGACTACGTTGCCAATCTCGTTGCTTTCCTGCTTGCGGATGAAGCTAATAAATTTAAACGATGGAGAGAAGAATTTAAAGAGCTTTTTAAGAAAGATAGGATTGTCATGCTCTTTGGCTCAACAATTAAAGACTATGCTCATGCCAAGGATATTGATTTAATGATAGTCTTGGAAAAGAAAGACATTAAATATGTAAACGCCCTCCTTAATAAAAAAGAGGAAATACTCCCTAAAAAACTTCATGTCATTAAATTAAGTCATCAGGACATCTTGGAGAATCTTAGGAAGAGGGATAAAACTATGATTGATATTGTAAAAAATGCAATTATTCTCTATGGACAAGATAAATATGTAGAGATTTTAAAAAATGTCGCAAGCTTCTAAACATGTCGAATGGTGTTTGAATAAAATCAAGAAAGAAATTGAAGAGTGTAAGAAACTTGGCAAGAAGACAAAACACAGAGGATTGCTAAAAACAAATCCAGATATTGACGAAGCCAAAAAGCATCTTACCAAAGCAGAGCATAATCTGGATGGCATAACAAAATTCAGAGAGATTGGATTTTCCGATTGGTCAATGTCTGCTGGATTTTATTGCATTTATCATTGTTTCCTAGCAATCGCCGCTAAATTTGGTTACGAATCTTCAAATCAGACATGCACTATCGCACTAATGAGGTTTCTCAAAGAGAACAATAAAATTCAGCTTGATGAAAAATTTATCGAGCTATTGGAATATGAAGAGATGGAAGATATTAAAGAGAATAGCGTTATTGATCTGAGAGAAGATTACACTTACGGAGTGCAAATTTCAATAAAAGACGAAGCAAAAGTTAACGAACTCAAAAAGACCTGTAAAGAACTTGTTGATATCACTAAAGAGATAATTTTCAAATAACTGCTTTCAACTCAAATGTTTAAACTCAATTTTTTGAACTGAGATGCATACTAATGCTTGGATTAATGTCTTAATTTTAGAAATCGCTTAATCTCGTTACCTTGTAGGATCTTCCTTGGATGCCTTCTATTTCTTCAAGCTTGACTAGATTTGCTTTTTCAAGGTTGTTTATTTTTCTCAGGAAAGTTCTCTTGCTTTTATCGCTTTTTGTCTTGTTTTGATAGATGGAGAATATTTCTGCTGTTGTCTTGCTTTGATTCTGATCAACTATTGAAAGAATTTCCTCCTCGTCTTTGTCTAGCTGCACTGGCCTTTTAAACTCGCTTAGCTTTTCTATTGCTTGCTGCATATGCTCTTTTGTTATTTTTTTTAGTGATTTTGATTCTGCTATCATGGCTGATTCCCGCAGCAAAAACAAGCCTGTCCTGATATCTCCTGTTTGAAGTGTTTTTTGCGCCACCATGCTTAAAATTTCTTCTGAAATAATTTCAGGATTGAAAGCTAACTGAATTCTTGATTTTAAAATCTGCTTAATTTCCTGCAGAGTGTATTTTTTGAATTCCAATGAATCAGGCATTAGCCTTGACTTCAATCTTGGGTCTAATTTGTAAATCCAGTCTTTATCATTTGTAATCAGTATTATTGTTTTCCTGTATATATCCTCTGCAAACTGATATAATAATTCTAGCGATTCTGCCCTATCTGCCTCGTCAAAAATAAAAACTGCTGAATTCTGGTTTATCTTTTGCTTTACTATCTGCAGCAAATCCTCTGAAGACTTGTTATGTGTGAATTTGTAATCTAACTGATCGCATAACTCCAAGATAATTTTATGCTGGGTGTTTTTTTTCCATAGATTTATGTAGAAAACTAGAACTTCATCTGTTTCTTCTTCTAATGCTTCTTTTACTTTTTGGCATGCTAAGGTTTTCCCAATTCCTGGAGGTCCGAAAATTATAAGGCTTTTTCCGTTTCTTCTTTGGAGCAGTGGCTTAATGCATTCTGCTATGTACTTGTTTTCATTTTCTCTAAATGCAATTTGTCCACGAGGAGCGAAACTTGGGTCTAGAGCTGTTTCATTCTTGAAGATTGATGCCGAATCTTGATAATTGCCGAATAAAGACATGAAATATGGAAAGATCTTGAAAGATATAAAGATTATTGTCCCAATTAGAAAGGAAAATTTTTGAATTTTAATTTTCCTAGAAATAATTATGAAGAAACTGTTTAAGCTACATATATTTTTAACACACGAAATTTTTATATATTTGTTGACGATTTTAAAAATATGATTTAGATGAAGGGAGAAATGCAAATACCACCAAAAATCGAGGAACTAATAGGTTATTCTGGATGGACTGCTTTAAGTTGGGCATTACATAACGGATGGGTACAAAACTATAAATGGCTTATGAGTGAAAGATTAGGTAGAGATATAGGAGTACCGGAGACAGTTGAAAGAATGTTGGCGCCCGTTAATGGTCTTTTAAAGATTTCAGATGAGGCACGCAAAGAATATTTGTTGTCTACTGGTGATATTATGGCTTTCAATGTAAATATGTTCGCCGATAAATGTCAGAATGTAGATGGTCGAAATTTCAGAAATTTGATGATTGAAGGCTATCTTCTTGGAACAGATTTTGTAAGCATCTTAGGTAGCCATGAAGATTATAAATACAGAGATTGTAGAAAAGGCTTTATGTTAAACGGAATTGTACCTGATAGGGATGGCAAAGATCAGCTTGAAGGTGAACTAAGGAGATATGTGTCAGGAAGATATGGAATTAAACCAGTAGACGTTGAACTGCATCGCCGACAAGTTTTTGTTTATTGTGGTGATAATGGACTTCGTGAAGAGGCTTATCATAATTTTGCCAAAAAATTAAACCTGGATGCAGGTAAGAAAGAGGTTAACTAATTTTTTCTTCAAAATTTTTATATTTCTTCCATACCCTGCTGAGTTAAAGCAACTAGCCTGATTCCTAGTCCTAATTTTAATACTGCTGATAAAATAGCTGTGTGCTCTTTTCCAGTTCCTGATACCAGATTTAGAGCTACTTCCGGATCCTTTATTTTGCTTTTTAACTTTGACTCTATTTCTGCTGCCAGCTCTTTTATTCCCTGCTTTTGATTTATAAGAATTAGTTCAGTATTATTTGACGCTGAAAAATTTTCCTTGCCAAATTCATTTGTGATCAGGAAAACCTTGTCCCATGAACTTTCTGCTATTAGCCTTGAGACATGACCCCATGTTCCTTTTCCAGTTGACAGGCAAGCAATTAAAGTTGGCATTTTATATTTTCCTTAAAAGGCATTATATAAGTTTTATTGTAAATAAGTTTATATATAAAATATGCATTATATAGCTTATGCAAGACCTTGTTAAATTCATAAAAGGATGGGAGA
>CAZCNK010000096.1:0-3627 GCA_964500345.1 Candidatus Woesearchaeota archaeon
CAAGTTTACATTAGATTGGCTAATGGAAGTCAACAGTCTGGAAGGTTTGATAAATATGCAATTTATGAGAAGAAAAAATAAATGATTAATTTTTTATGATTTGTTTAGTGAAAGTCTGACACACTCATCACTTATTGTATCCTGGATTATTCTATATTTTTTAAAAAGTTTTTTAAGATCTTCCATTTCATCAAAGACATTATCATAGTCGACTTCTTGCTCCTTAAAGTCTTCAATTCTTTTTTTAATAAGATCTTCATTTCCTGTTTGTCTTGCCTCTTCCAAAGATTCTCTTGCTTCTTCTAGGTCTTTTTGCTCATCTTTTAAATTTTCTTCTGTATCTTTGAGTTCTTCTCTTAAGTCTTCTATATTTGAGGTAATGCTAAGGAAATTTTCTTGACAGTTTTCCCTTGTAAGCTTTGAATAGTTGAAAATGCCAAAGCCCTTTGATTTTAATTCAATGTCATGCCTTAGAGCTGCGGTTGAATCTGTTATGTCTGGCTTTTTTATTTGGGATAGGTTTTCGTTTTCTATTTTTTGTGCGAGGGGAGAGGATTCGTTTATTGTAGAATTTTCTGAAGAGTTGGTTATATTTAATGTAGAGAGGCCTGTTATTTTGCATCCATACAACAGCAATGTTAAGATGATGAGATGGGTCTTAATTATGGGGCTTGGCATGCAAATTAGAATGCTTTGGAAGATATAAACTTTTCTTGTGTTTTGACAAAGTCCAAGAAGTTTTCCCACTTAACATATGCGATTTAGAGAAGTTCTCGTTAGAGAATTTTGGGAAATTTCGCAGGAATTTCCATGTTAATAGTTATTATGCCTGTGAGAGCGAAGCGAAAGTCTGTAAGACGACCCCAAGCACCGCAACGAAGTGAGGAGCGGAGAGTTTTGGGTGGCGGAAAGTATATAAACAGGCAGAATAAAAAAATCGATATGAGACAGGAAATGATAACCATTCCAAAGATAGAATATGAAAAGTTGAAAGAGGAGGCTAACTTAAATGAGGAACTTTTGGTTAAGTTAGTTAGAGGTCTAGAAGATATAAGGGCAGGCAGGATAAAACTATGGAAAAATAAGTTTAACCGCCACCCAAAATTAGACATGATATTTGTTTAAATTATGCTTTTTTTATTTAAATTATTTTATGTGAATTTCTACAACGTCTTCATCTTGAAGTTTATGATCTAGGCCAACCATTGCTCCATTAAATTTTACTGATTTGCCGTATAGTCTTGCATATCTAAATTTTCTGAGAAAGTCTTTATGGATCTTTTCTGCGAGATCTTTTACTGTAGAATCTTTCTTCATTGCTATTGGTGGATGATCTTTTTCTTTTCCCGGCTGTTTTGTATAGATTTTAATTAAATCTAGGTTCTGCCAAATTATCTCTGGCAAATTTTCTTGATTATTATAAATTATTTTTCTAACATTAATGTCTTGCAATTCTTTGTCTAGCAGTTTTTTTTCATCCGGCGAATTAAAAAGCAAGATTATTAAATCTGACTGCCTGATTATTGAAAGAAAGGTCGGCCCATTTTCAGTAGAAGAGAAATTTTTAATTACTGCTGGAATTTCAATGACTTGGATTTTGATGCCTTTGAAGTCCATTATCCCAACTTCTGGTTTTTTTGTTGTAAATGGATAGCTTGCAATTTCTACATTGGCATTTGTTAGTTTTTTAAGCAGGGTTGATTTTCCTGAATTTACATTTCCAACTATCGTGACTTGGGCCGCGCCTTCTTTTTTGATAGAAAGTGATGGTTTAGATTTTTTTACTTTCTTTTCTTTTTCTAGATAAGACTTAATTTTTGATATTCTTTCTTTTATTTCTTTTTGTAATTTAGCAGTGTCCTTATGCTTTGGAACATAGGAAAGCATTCTTTTTAGAATTAGCAGTTTTTCCTCATTTGTTTTTGCATTTTGATATTCTTGCTCTGCCTTTTGATATTCTAGAGTAACGTTCGTTGCCATATGCAATAAAATATGTGAGATTACGTGTATTTATTTTTTACTAATTTGGAAAAAATTTCATAAAAATCATTAAAACGATGTTGGTAGGTTTCACTTTATTATAAAATGGTTAAAATAAAAAGATTTAAAAAAGTAATGGGCATCTTATTTATTTGAATTAAAATGGTAATGCACACAGAATTTTACAATGCGACAAGAGGAATTGAACTTTTAGAGCATTTAGGATTAGGCAATCTAAGTGATTTAGAAAGAAGAGCCTTTTGTGAGGGTTGGGATGAAGTATATGGGAGAAATGAAGGGCATTTTTTATCAGCCGTATGTGAACTTTATTCTATGTTACCTTTTAGGTGCGCTAGAGGGGTTGTTGATGAAGAGATTAGAAAGGAGAGAGAGTATGGATTTACTGAAAGGGTAAATTCTGTTAGATTGAAGGATTGGATGCATGAATGAAGAATTTTCTTATGTTTTTGCTTTATAACTTTTATTGGTTATTTGTGAGCTTTTTTGTTTTGCAAATTGGTTTGAAGAAAAAAATAAAAACTAAGGTCAGCTAAAAACCAGATCCTGGCTGATCTTTTGAGTCCTTATATGAACCTAGATATTTGTAGTCTTCTCTGTTAGCTCCTAGATCTTTTGGGGTAAATCTGATTCTTGGAGGGCCTTCTTCTCCTTTTCCTCTTCTAGCTATGAAATGGAGCACTAGTAATACTATTATTACAATTATTATGATAGTTAGGCCGATTGCGAAGAACGATTTTTTACTGATTGGCGAGATTTCTTCTTTTTCTGGTGGAGCTTCTTCTCCAGGTCTTGTTGTAGGAGCTCCTTCTCCTGTTAATAGTTTAAATGTTACATCAGCTTTCTTTGTTAAGGTTGTTTGATGTAAAGTAACTTCTACTTCATCTGTTCTATCTCCATCAACGTCTACAGGTTTGGATTCTCCTTCGCTTATTGTAATTGAATAAGATCCTGGCTCAACATTGAATGTTGCTGTTGTGTCTGTAAAATCAGCTAGAGTAAATGAGTAATCAGTTCCTTCTATTGAAAGAACTGCTGTTCCTTTATTACTAATTAATCTGCTTACACCGTCTGTTGTTAGATCGCCTAAATGTACACGAGAGCCTACTCCAATTACAATTGTTGCTACGGATGCTTTAAATTCTGGGTTGGCAAATGCACTTGTTGAAGATGGCGGCTTTTTTTCTATTGTAAAGTTTATTTCTGTTATATTTGTATTATTAACGCGGTCTTTTGCAAAGCATCTTGCAGAATAATCACCCAGTGTTTGTGTTTCTGTGAAATCAAATTCTAATGTATTTTCTTCTTTTACTAATAAGATGTCGGTTGTAATATTTGTTGGATTAGTCTCATCTGGTTTAACTACTTGTATTACAGTTTGATTAATACCTGCAGTGACGTTTGTGTCAACAGCATGAATATCACTTCTCTTGCAGCTTACAGTGACTGTCTCTCCAAAACCAAATGTTGTATGTGATGTATCTTGACTATCTAAAAGATCTAATTTAACTGAAGGAGGGGTTCTATCAACAGTTATTATAATAGAGTTTGTTGCGTTATTCTCATTTAGTGTTACATTAATATCTGAGCAAGTAACTCCTACTAAATACTCATCTTCTCCAAATAGGA
>CAZCNK010000097.1:0-3594 GCA_964500345.1 Candidatus Woesearchaeota archaeon
TTCACATATAAGCTAATATCAATCCCATTATAAGTCAGTTTTATATGATACCACTTACTTTGTTCTAATGTTGTATTTCCACTAACATGTGTCCAAGTGTTCCCAGTACCATCATTTGCATAAATTCCACCTCTTAATTTATTATTAGAAACGCCAATGAAGTATGGACCATTTTTTGATATAATAGTACCGTCTGTATTTGATTTTCTCTTAATCCATACATCTAAAGTAACATTATTTGTTAAATCAAGAGAGGGGGTAGTTCTAACGTCTACTAAATCATTTATTCCATCGAATTCCAATGCACAACCCGAAACACTATCTGTGGTCCATGCAGCACCACCGAGTATTGTGCCATCATTATTATTCGCTGTCTTGTCATAAATAGTTGAACCACTACATTCATCAAATTTCCAATACGCAACTAAATTTTGTGGCTTACCTGGTTTTTTAGTATCCACAATTTTTTTAACTTCAATATAATTAAGCGAAGCTCCATTATTAATATTATCAATAAAAAATCCCCATAAGATAAGGGTTAATTTGCCATCATTTATAGTAACATTTTTAGTTCTTTGAATAAACTGATTTATACCTGTAGATTCTCCATTAATAAAAGGAATAGTCTCTATAAAAACATATTGTAATGGACGAGCGAACATTGGATCTCCAACAACTACAGTTACAGTATACACTCCATTAGGCAAATTAAGATTAAAAATTGCAGGTTGCTGTAATTCACAACATTGAATAATTCCTGTGTCAAGTCTCTGATCTTGATTTACATCTCTCTCAAATGTATCTCCAGTTTTATCAGTATTCCATCCATAACCTCTTTCAGGATCATATTTAGAACCACCATCTATTAAATAATCTTTAGGCGGTTGTGAACTGATTGGTTGAAAATTTATGCGTATTATATTACTTCTTTCTTTAAGAGTTTGGCCTGTTACCTGAATAAAACTCATAGAAATGATCAGTATTAAAAATCCAATTATAGTATAAACAAAATATTTATTTTTCATTATAAATTCCTCAATATCCATTATTCACCCTTTTCCTTTAAATTCTTTGTGGTGCTATTCTTTTTAAATATTTCGGTAACTCAAATGGTATTCTATCTATAAGAATAACTATGGTAACTGAGCAGGTATGCTCAAAAAAGAGGAATTATTATCTTTTATAAGAAGATCAAAAAGACGAAAGGAAATATTAGAGTTATTATTAAACCAATCATTTACTGCCACTGATATAGAGAAAGTTACCGGAGTGTACAAAAGTCATGTTTCGAGAACTCTTTTAGAGTTAAAAGAACAGGGATTGATTTTATGTAAAAATCCAAATGACAGAGCCTTTAGATATTACAAAATTACCTCTAAAGGAAAAAAGACTCTAAAATTATTATAGTTAAGCTACTAATAAGAATCATCTGCAAATTCTCTGCAATATCTTTAAATGTAGTTCTCCAACCTCTTCCCAAGAATAAATCCTTACTTTTCTCAAATTTCTGGCTAATCTCTCTCTTAAAGCCCTGTCTTTCATCAAAACAATCAAACCCTCTCTCAAATCATTTGTAATATAAGCATTTTCCAAATGTGTTAAAAAATATTCTATTCTTCCTTTCCTTGCAAGTATTGTTTTTCCAGCTTCACAATATTCAAACATCTTCAAAGTACTATCTTGATCACTTGTTATAACTAACACATCAGCCACTTTCAAATAGCTTCCAACCTTTTCATGATCTATCCATCCTAAAAAATGAACATTATTTCCAGCTCTCCTAATTAGCTCATCATTCACTTTATCCATTAAGTATAATTCACAATCTAAACCCTTAACAGCATCTATAATTAAATCAACTCTTTTATAACCCGTTTGATCACCCAAATATAAAACAACAAACTTCCCCGGCAATTTTATCTTTTCCCTTTCAAAAATCTCTTTATCAACCCCATGCGGAATATAATAAACTTCCTTACCCAAAGTTGTAGCGAGATTATAAAGAAATATGCTAGGGGTTACAATAACATCTGCATATCTTACGGTATAATACTCTAAAAAAGCAACTCTATTAGCTCCCCATTTCTTTCCCATCACCTCAGTAAAATAATCATTCCATCCATAAACAATAGGGCATCTTATTAACTTTAGTCTCTTTAAAAAAACTGCCAAAGCCCCAATTATTCCAGTAACTATTAAAACATCAGGCTTAAATTTCAAATAATCAAAATAAAAGCTCAACCAATTTTTCCTTCCTAGAAAACTAACTACATGCCCTTTCTTCTCAAATTCATTTGCCAAGTGATGCCAAGCTCCCAATTTCTCAGGATTTCTCTCACTTGCATGACTAAATATTTGTATTTTCATTTTTTATCTTATACTTTATTTAATTAAATAATCTAAATCCTATTTTGGCTCTTAAAAACATCAAAATCCAAGCCTTATTATAATCTAATTCCTTCTTATCAAACTTTCCCAATATCCTTTGCACATACTCATATCTAAATCCAAATTCCTTTACATTGTCCTCAGACAAAATCAAATTCAAATACTCTTTCCACTCATTATTAAACCATCTTCCAACTGGAACAGCAAATCCATGCTTCTTCCTCTCAGCAATCTTTACAGGCAAAATTCTCTTAGCTAATTTTCTCAAAATATATTTCTCAATCCCATTTCTAACTTTAAATTCAAATGGAATAGTAGCATTGAACTCAACCAATTTATGATCCAAAAATGGAACTCTAGCTTCAACGCTATGCGCCATTGTCATCTTATCCACTTTCATTAAAAAATTTCCAGGCAAAACAGTTTTCATATCCAAATTTAACATCTGATTTTCAAAACTAAAACTATTTTCAAAATAAGGCCTTATAAACTCGCTCACGCCATTAAATTTTTCGTTTCCACTATAATCATAAAGCAATTCTTTTTCACCATCCCCAAAATTCCTATAAAAAACAGTAAAGAGCTTACTTTTATCATCAATTGCACTGGAAGCCCTATTAGCAAATTCTAAATACCTTCTCAATTTTCCACTGCTCATCCTTAACAGAATATTTTTAGAAATCGCATTTCCAAAACCAAGCAATCTCTTATGCTTTAGCAATTTGGGAATTATCTTATACCTAGGATACCCAGCATATTGCTCATCACTCCCTTCCCCAACTAAAATAACAGTTGCATATTTCTTAGTCTCTTTACTAATCAAATAAGTAGGAATTGCACTAGGATCTGCAATCGGCTCATCAAAATGCCAAACAACTCCAGGTAGTATATTAATATTCTTCGGATTTATCATAAGTTCTTTATGATCTGTTTTAAACTTTTCAGCAACAATCTTTGCATATTCTAATTCGCTATAATCTTCCTCTTGAAAACCAGCAGAAAAAGTTTTTACATTGCCATTAGTTATTTTAGACATAACAGCAGTCACAACGCTAGAATCCAACCCTCCAGATAAATAAATACCCAAAGGAACCTCGCTCATCAATCTTATCCTTACACTTTCTTCAATTAAATTATTCAACTTATCTACCAACTCAATCTCATTATAATCCTTAGTTTCAAAACTTACATCCCAATATCTCTTAA
>CAZCNK010000098.1:0-3544 GCA_964500345.1 Candidatus Woesearchaeota archaeon
ATCATAATAATATACCCCAATCTCAATCCTAAACAACCCTTGCTTAGTTTGAATAGTGCCTGAAATTCTGGCATTATCTATAAAAAATCCTCTTCTTCTCTCCCTTTTATTAATTGCTAAAACTAAAAAAATTAAGTCTTTATTCTCTTTCATCTCAACTTCTTTTTTAATATCCTCTTTATCAGTGGAAGACAGGTTTAAAACTCCCGGAACATATCCTTCACTATTCCAATGTTCTGGATGACTATGAATATCTCCTAAACAATCACCAAAACTCTCAACAGTCCATTCTAATCTCTCTTCATACTTTTGAGCTATCTCCAAAGAACTCCTTCTTAATTTAGCTATTTGTGCTGCCCTCCAGCCATTTATATAGCATTTAACTACATTACCTCTTCTTTCAACCCTTCCAAAAACCTTCCCATAATCTTCTCTATTAAAAACATGATAACAAGAACCAATAATATCCCTTAAAGTTCTACCCTCAATTTGAACTATTCTCATTATTATTTTCCACACTTAACTTCTTATTAGAATCAAACCAAAGGGCACTAACCCAAATCAATCCACCCATACTATAACCCTCTTTAATTCATTTTTAAGTCTTTCTACACCCCCAATCCCCATGACAAAAACCTTTAAGCAAAGACAAAAAGATTAAACAGCTGAAAGAGTATCAAAAGTCAGAAAGATTTTGCTTTTCTCCGGATATTTTTCCGCAAATATTTTGGCTTTAAACAGGCTAAAAACGGCAAAATCTCATAAGTTAGCTTTATAAGGCTTAAAATATGCAAATAACAATGGTTCGTATAAGATATACTATCTGAAGTACGGGTATCAACTTAATATGTGTACTACTATAAAACCTTTTCTTTTGCATTATAACCCTTCTCTTTAAGGATTTTAACAACCTCCTTTGAATATCTATAATCATGAATCATCTTATGGTGATTTGGGCACAATCCAACCAAGTTTTGCCTCGTATTATTAAGCCTATTCATATCTAGATGGTGCAAATTAACAACTTTATCAAAACCACAGGAAATACACATTTTTGTAACCTCTTTATACACCTCTGCTGGAATATTGTGGTATCTCCTATAGTTAAAGTCTTTGGTTTTTTGGTAGTGATAAAGCTTAGTATGGCAAGGGCCACATAATCCAAAAGCTTTATGCTCTCTAGTTTTTCCACAATGTTTGCAAACTACAGTTGGTTGCCTATATGCTTTTTTATAGCATTTTTTGCACATGCCCTTTGCTTTATGCTCCTCTTGTTTATTACATACTTTACAAAGAATAATTCTGCCATAATTAGGATTCGGTTTCATTAAACAACTAGTAAAGTGCGTATATATAAAAGTTGCGCGTAAGGGTGAGAGGTGTAATATCAATAAACACTTTTATTTTTTAGCGTTTAAAAAATTCTCATTAACTCTCTTCCAATTTATTACATTAAAGAAAGCAGAGATGTAATCTGCTCTTTTATTTTGATATTTCAAATAATAAGCATGCTCCCAGACATCTATTCCAAGCACAGGAATCTTTCCTTGTGTTAGAGGATTATCTTGATTTGGGGTTGTGGCTATTTCTAATTGACCATTACTAAAAACAAGCCATGCCCAGCCAGATCCAAATAAACCAATTGCAGCATTTGAAAATTGCTCTTTAAACTTATCAAAACTGCTGAATTTTTGATCTATTGCCTTGGCTATTTCTCCGCTGATTTTAACATCTTTCTTTAAAAGAGGCCACCAAAATGAGTGATTTAAATGACCCCCACCATGGTTTCTAACAGCTGTTCTTATCTCTTCTGGAACAGAATTAAGACCTTTTACTAGCTCTTCTACACTCTTTTTTTGCAAATCAGGGTATTTTTCAAGAGCTGCATTTAACTTATCAACATAAGTTTGATGATGCTTTGTATGATGAATCTCCATTGTTTTAGCATCTATGTAAGGTTCTAACGCATCATACTTGTATTCTAATTTTGGTAAAGTGAAGGGCATACTTAAATAAAAGGGTTAGCCTTATTTAAGTTTTGTGATAGAAAGGTTTATAAAGATATACACATTAATGTGTATTTAAAATGTTTGAGATTGAAGATGTTATAGAGATAAACAAGCAGTT
This sequence comes from Candidatus Woesearchaeota archaeon, assembly GCA_964500345.1. Lineage (GTDB taxonomy): Archaea > Nanobdellota > Nanobdellia > SCGC-AAA011-G17 > UBA489 > CAZCNK01. Next base: position 2,128 of record CAZCNK010000098.1, read on the forward strand.
TAGTAATGGAAACCTTGTAAATAAAAGCAGTTTAGATTTTGCTTTATCATCTGCAAAAAAGACTAAAGACTGGATTACTCAACTTGCATATATCACAAGGGCTATAGTCCTAGACCACGTATTTGAAGAGGGTAATAAAAGAACCGCAGTTGCAATAATGCTAGCATATTTAAACGTTCATAAAAAAGGATATGATATAAATAAGCTTGATCAAACAGTTGTGAGGATAATTAAAGAAAGAGCAAAAGACATTTCAGAAATAAGGAGGTTAATTAAAAATGCTATCTGGTAAGGAATTAGTTAAGGCAGCAAAGGAGGCTATTAAAGAGCATCCTGAGGCTTTTGAGGCCTTATTAGAATTTGAAAGAACTGGAAAATTGCCTAAGGTTGATTATAAGACCAGAGCTAACTTCACAATAGACGCAAGACTATTAAGAAAGTTTAGAGAGTATTGTAGAAGTAGAGGAATGAAAATGAGCTCGATCATAGAAAAGCATATTGAAGAAGAGTTTAAAAAAGCTTAGTGTTTTTCTTTATGTGTTGGGTAAACAGACATTTGGCACAGCATAGATAACTCTACTTTCTTGGTGATCAATATGGCAGAACAAGATAGAAAGTAATAAAAAGAGACAAGTAATATAAATTAAAATGATTAATCCTATAGACTTAATAGCTGGTTTGGTTATAATTATTGCAGGTTTTTTAACTGTGTTCGGGATGGTAAATCTTGGTGTGGTATTAGCTGGTATTGGGTTGTTAATTGAAGGAATAAAAATCTTAATTCAACAAGGTCTTTGAAGATGGTAGAAACAATAAACTTAATAATTGGCATCGGAATTATTGTTCTAAATATAATTCCTTTTGCATTCAAAAAACCAAAATACTTATTTTTAACAATACTTATATCTCTAATTATGCTATTCTTAATAATCTTTTTTAAACAATAAACAAAGATGTAATAAACAAGGAGGAGTAAAAATGATGTGTGGATTTTGTAAAGGAATATCAGGCATTTTTATTTTAATAGCCGGAATATTGTTTTTATTAATGGGCCTTGAGAGGATAGGTGAGCATACAGGGCATCTATGGGCAGGAATCTTATTAGGAGTTTATGGGTTAGGATTGCTAGTTCATGGTGCAAATATGTGTCCTAAATGCAAGTAACTCTTTTTTTCTTTTTTATTCTTAATTTCCTTAAACTTTAAATCTTCGTTTATAAGGCCTTAGAAATGCAAAATTCATGGACTTCGTGTAATGTGCCTTATACGAATATTTATAAATAAGCTTTTTCTTACATAAATTGGGAAAAGAGGGCATTGATCATCATTAAGAACTAATACAAAAATCTTAGAGATTAAAAACATCGTAAAAACCTTATTAGGGAAAAATGTCTAAAGATAATTTTCAAATCCACAAC
>CAZCNK010000099.1:0-3483 GCA_964500345.1 Candidatus Woesearchaeota archaeon
TAACTTTTCCCATATTGAATAGTTATATTCTCTTTAGTATATAAGTTTTGCTCCGAGCTATCAAAAAAAGAATTTGTAACAAAAAGAACAAGTTCTAATTGTGTAACACATTCGAAAAATTCTAGAATTACTAAGAAGATATTGAATAACAATAACGTTTTAAAAAATAAAAGCTGATGCCATAAAAGAAAAAGTCGCGGCATCAGCAAGCTAAATCAAGGGCAGAAATTTTGGGGGTTTGCCCTTTAGCATGAAAGATAAAATTAAAAATTTTTAAAATTTTTTTGCAATTCTTGGCGCAATTCCTACCATATCAATTCCAAGCTCATCTCCAAATTGCTGGATTTTTTGAGGAACTCTCTTATGGTCTGTTCTTCCTAGGATGTATGGCGAATTAACTCCAGTTACAATTGTCATTACTCTTACTCTTCCAGTCATCTTTGGATCAATTCTTGCACCCCAGATTACATTTGCATCTGGATCAAGGGCTTCTGAGATAATCTCGCCAATCTTATTGACCTCCTCTAATGTCATGTCTTCTCCACCACTTACATGGATTAGGGCACCACTTGCTCCATCGTAGCTTACATCTAATAATGGATTTGTTAATGCTCTTCTTGTTGCCTCTTCTACTCTAGATTCAGTATCTGATTCACCAATTCCTATTACAGAAACATCTCCATTAGCCATAATTGCCTTAACATCTGCATAGTCCAGATTAACTAGGGATGGAATTGCTATTGTCTCAACAATACCTTTAATCATTGTAGCAACTAATTCATTAGCCACTCCAAAGGCTTGCTGTATAGGAAGGTTTCCTGCTATGCTTACTAATCTATTATTATCAATAACAATTACAGTGTCGCATGTTTCTCTTAGTTGCTGCAAGCCAAATTCAGCCTTATCAACTCTAGCTCTTTCAATATCAAAAGGCATTGTAACTGTACCTATTACAATAGCATCTGATTCTTTAGCAATTTGAGCTACAACCGGAGCTGATCCTGTGCCTGTTCCTCCTCCTAAGCCAGCGCAAACAAAAACCATATCAGCTTCTCTTAGTGCTGTTTTAATTTCATGTAGAGATTCTTTAGCAGCTTCTCTTCCTTTATCTGGGAAGCCACCACAGCCTAATCCTCTAGTTAATTCTTTACCAATTAAGATTTTGCCATCAGCATGAGAAATATCTAAATGCTGCTTATCTGTATTAATAGCATAGATTTTAGCTCCTTGAATTCCTTTTCTGTGCAGCCATGAAACCATGTTATTTCCGCCGCCACCTGCTCCTACTACTACAATATTTGCTTGTCCGACTTTTAAGTCAGCATAGTTTGTTTGATTTCTTAATGCTTCTTGTACGAAAGATTCCATTTTCTTTTTCCCCCTTTTACCTCCGTTTTTTACAGATTTTTTGTATTGAAACTACCATTTTCGGTTTTTATTTTTTTATTTTATATTTGATCTTGGGATTTTTTGTAAATTTTATATATACTCTATCACCAAAATCTTTATATGTAAGTTCTTCCTACTTACCTTTAGAAAAAGTTTTGTGGTTTAATGATTAATGATTTAAACTCGAAACATAAATCTAACTACGAACTTGAGAACGCCAAATTTTTAAAGTTCATTAAATCTTTGTATTGATTTTAACGCCAATTAAAATCAATTAAAGCTTAATTCTTATTTTATTACTTAAACAATAGATTTTTTAATACTAGGAGTTATATTTAAATATTATCTAAGTTTAAAATATATATTTTATAAGATAATTGTCTATAAAACATCAAAATATAGGTGTTATAAGGCTTATAAATGATAATTTTTCTTGAAATGAAAATGTTCGTATAAAACCGTTTTTCACTGTTTTTTTGATAAAAAATGCTTATTTCTAAACAATGAAAATTTTTTGATTTTGATAAGATTTTGAGTTAATTTTTCTGAAAAAAAGAAAAAGTTCTTTGAAAAAAGTTTTTGATTGTTCTCCATTACTTAACTTTATAGATCTGCAATTACAAATATTTTTATATAGGGAGATTCTTAAAAATTATTATGAAAATTGGTGGTTGCGATTTAGTTGAGATTTTTAAAAAAGATGGATCTGTTTTAAAGGGAATTGTAATGCCTTCTAGCACTGAAAAAACTGTTGTGATAAAATTAAGTTCAGGGTATAACATTGGAATAGATAAAGAGAATGTCAAGGAGATTAAGATTGTTAGCAAATTTGGAAAGAGCGAGGAGAAATGCGAGGAATTAATTGAGAATAAGAAAATTAAAAAAGTGGCTATGGAAATTTCTAAAAAATTACCTACTATATCTATTTTGCACACTGGTGGGACTGTTGCTTCTAAGGTAGATTATGAAACTGGGGCTGTTACAGCAAGATTTACGCCTGAAGAAATTTTAGCTATGTTTCCTGAGATTAGGGAAATTGCAAACATCAAGTCTAGGTTAATAAGGAATATGTGGAGTCAAGACATGAGGTTTTCACATTATAATTTAATAGCTAAAGAGATACAAAAAGAGATTAAAAATGGTGTTAATGGTATAATTATTACGCATGGAACTGATACATTAGGATATAGCGCTGCTGCATTGAGCTTTGTATTGGAGGGCTTGCCTGTTCCTGTTTTATTTGTCGGTGCGCAGAGAAGTTCAGATAGAGGGAGCAGCGATGCTTTCTTAAATTTAATATGCGCTGTGCAATTTATAGCAAAGAGCGATTTTTCAGATGTAGCTATTTGCATGCATGAAAAACCTTCTGATGAAAATTGTTTGATTATGCCTGCATGCAAGACAAGAAAGCTGCATACTTCGAGAAGGGATGCTTTTAAGGTTGTGAATGGTGGTGCAATTGCAAGAGTTAATAAAAATGGAAACGTTGAGTTCATTAGCAAAGATCATTCAAGAAAAAATGAGAAAAGAAAATTAAAATTGAGATTGTTTGATGAAAAAATTAAGGTTGGCATAATAAGGCAGTATACAAATATGTTTGCAGAAGAATATTTGTTTTATAAGAATTATGATGGGTTAGTTATTGAAGCAACTGGCCTTGGTAATTTGCCGATTACTAAAATAGATGAATTTACAAAGGAGAATGAAAAGATATTTGAGGCATTAAAATTGTTGGTAAAAAAGGGAGTTATTGTTGTACTTTCACCTCAAACAGTATTTGGCAGATTAAATCTAAATGTTTATGAAAATGGCAGAAGACAGCAAGAAATAGGAATCCTTGGAAATTTCTCTGATATGCTGACAGAGACCACATATATAAAGTTGGCTTGGCTATTGAGCAATTACCCAAAGAGCAAGGTTAAGGATTTAATCATGGAGAATTTAAGAGGAGAGTTAACAAAAAGAAACAACATTGAAGAAGAATTTATTAAATAAATTTAATTTTACCGCCACCCAAAATCAGACATAACCCTTGTTATATTCAATTATTTCTCCTCCAAATCTTTTCTAAGAATATTAAGAATTTCTTCACAA
>CAZCNK010000100.1:0-2666 GCA_964500345.1 Candidatus Woesearchaeota archaeon
CTTATGAAAATTATCTAACTAATGGTTTTCACCATTAGTTAACGTAACAGAATCAAAAATGATAACATCATCTTCATCTTCAACATCTTTTACAATCTCGCGATAATCAAATCCTGAATAAACAACAAAACCATGATCAACCCAAGGCTGATATTCTTCCTGCTCTTCTATTGTTGTGTTTTGCTTTTTGAAATCCTCTTCAGTTTCAAACCTCTGGCATGTTTGTTTTAGAAGATTTCCATAAGGCATACTGTGTCTAACTCCGATAACTTTTTTTCCTTTTTTTCTTAATATTTCTGCTATTGCTCTTGATGTTTGAGACTTTCCACAGCCAGTTCTTACGGCTAAGACAGCTATGACTGGTTTTTTTGATTCTACATGGGTATTATTTACTCCCAGTAATTCAAAATCTGCTCCAGAAGCTAAAACCAAAGATGCTTTTTCCATTACATCTTGATGGGATAAATCCGAATAACATAAGAAAACTTTTTCAACTTTGAATTTCTTGATTAATTTTGAAAGCTGAGACTCGGAATAAAAAGGAATATTTTTTTTGTAATATTTTCCAGCTAATTGTTTTGGAAAACTTCTGTTTTCAATTCCAGGAATCTGATTTTGTGTAAAGGCAACTACATTATAATAAGGATTGTTCTTGAAGAAAACCAAAAAGTTACTAAAATCCCTACCTGATGCTCCCATTATTATTGTATTTTTTCTTTCTAAAAGACTTTTCTTCTTCAAAGGCAATCACCTCTTCGTTATTTTCCTTATTTTTGTTTTTTATAAAGGTTACTTAGCTATTTTCCATAATTCTTCGAAATATTTTTTTTGATTTTCAGCCATTTCTTTACTTTCAATCATAACTGCAAAAGGTTCTTTTGTCCATGATTGTAAAACGACTTTATTAGCATAAATTAAAGTTGCTGTTGGAGATTCTAATTCTATTGGCATGAACTTATAATAAGTTAACCTAAGACTCTTTTTGAATTTACTAATTTTTTCTTTTGACTCTTTTGTGTTATTATAAATTATCCTCATTAGAATTTTCTTTTTAGCTCTTTGTTTATGCCAATCTTCAATAAAAGCAGGGATAATCTCATAAGATGACCTTGAACTGCCATAAGCTAAGAATACTTTTATGTTAGATTTGAGAATATCATCCATAACGGTTTTCATTCCTTCCTTGCCTTCAAATATTTGAACCTTAGGTCTTTTAACTCCATCTGATTTCTCTAATTCTTTTAACTTAGGTAAGATTTTAGAAACAGAAGAAAGTTTTTCTTTTAAAATTCTAAATAATTTTTCAGGATTAGAAGCTTGGAAATATTTTTTGTTATTTTTTATGGCATAAGAAGCTAATCCTAAATCAATTAACCTTTCTAAGAGATCATAAACTAAAGTTCTTGGTAGATTTGATTTTAAAGCTATATCTCCCGCTAGAGAATTTCCTAATTCTAAATTTGCAATGTATACTTTTGCTTCTTTTTCTGAAAGTCCAAATTTTTGTAAAGATTCGATGATTTCCATATTATTTTTAATGAAATTTAGGTTTTTAAATCTAACTATTGATGTAAATTATTTACAGCATAATTTTAAAAGAAGAATTCTTGAAAATGTAATTACTATGAAATCAGTAAATGGATTATATGCGGATCCAATGTATAGAAAGGTACAGGTTTGCCCTAGTTGGACGAAGTACTTGCTTACAACACATCCTGTAGGGTTTATTACAACAATCGGCAAAGTTAACGGAAGAATAATGCCAAATGTTGCTCCTTTTGCAACTTGTTTAGATACAAGTTATGAACCACCTTACATTACCTTTTCAGCAGCATTAAAACAACATGGAGTTCATTCTAAACATCAAGGTAATCATAAAATGAATACATACCTTAATATCAGACAGAATGGCACGTTCATTGTCAATATTCCAGATAGAGGATTATTAAATGTTTTAGGTATTATAGCTTACCCTTATAAGAGAGAAGATTTGGAAGATAAAATTAAAAAAGCAAAATTAACAAAATTAAATCCTTTTGTTCTCTCTGAAAGTGAACACTATCCTCCCATGATCGCTGAATGTTTGGCTCATTTGGAATGCAGAACTGTTGATATTCATCGACCTGCTAGAAGTGACCATTATAATATAACAGGAGAAGTTGTTGGAGCTTCTTATGATGTTTCTTTGGGTCTAAGATTGGATGAAATAAGAGAAAATCTGGTTAGGAGATCTTTCCACCATTTTGGTTCCGTTTCAGAAAAACCATGTTTAAGATTTATTGGTTATATTAATCCTGATAGTATAGAAACTATAACCTTTGGATTAGAGAAAAAGTAAAGTAATTACCTCTTTGTTATTATTGTAGCACTCGAACCTTTTAAAGCCTTCTGTATATTTTCAGGAGAGCAGATAATTGCTTCTACTCCTTTTTTTTCTAGAAAATTAATTGCCGCCTCAATTTTAGGCCCCATTGATCCTGGTGGAAAATGGTCTTGCATGTAATAATCTCGTATCTTGTCTAAACTTATTTTTCTTATTTCTTTTTGTTGTTTTGTTCCAAAGTTCAGATAGGCATAAGGAACTGAAGTTACCATTATCAATACAGAAGCATTTATTGAATTTGCCAAGCAAGCTGAAGCTAAATCCTTGTCTATTACTGCTTCCG
>CAZCNK010000100.1:2676-3335 GCA_964500345.1 Candidatus Woesearchaeota archaeon
AGTTGTCAATTCTAGTGCCGGTCTTCGCACAAGTCCTTTCAATTTTCCATTTTCTTCAATTACAGGAATTCCCCCGCCGCCTGCTGCAATCACTGTTGTAGTTTTCAGCAATTTTTTAATTGTCTTAGCTTCTAGAATTTTTATAGGTTTGGGGGATGGGACTACTCGACGATAGCCCCTATCTGCATCTTTTTTTATTTCATATTTATTTTTTAATTTACTAGCTTGTGATTTTGTGTAAAATGGGCCTATAAACTTAGTTGGATTCTTGAAAGCATGATCATTTTTATTTACCAAGACCTGAGTTAATATTGTTACTACATCTTTTTTGTGATCTCGCAAAGAATTGATTAACTGTTCTTCCAAAGGATAACCGATTAATCCCTGTGATTCTGCTCCTAAAATATCTAGAGGCATTGGAGGAATTTTCTTTTTTGCTAATTCATTCTGAAGAGCAAGGTATCCGATCTCAGGACCATTTCCAAAAGAGATTACTACTTTATGTTTCTTTATTGTAGATGCTATTTGGTTGCAGGTTTTTTTAATATTATTGATTAAATTTGAATAAGTTTCTTTTTCTCCTTTTTTAATTATTGCATTCCCACCTAGAGCTATTACGAGTTTCATTTTGATTCTATAAAGATCGGAAGAGCACACGT
>CAZCNK010000101.1:0-3262 GCA_964500345.1 Candidatus Woesearchaeota archaeon
ATCAAACTAGACTGGCTGCCTGAAAATGAAAGCAGTTCTGGCGAATAGAACTTCCAGTTATATACGGCACTTTGAATAACCCCATATCCAGAGCTAATCATTATACCAGCAATGCATTAAACTATCAGCTTATTATTTTATTATTTATCGATGATATTAATGTACAAGCTAAATTATTTTTATTTAGAATATGTGCTTAGTTAAAATTAGCATCTACAGTTATCTTTTTATATCTTCAATCTTAAGCTTGTTTATGCCTCTATAGCTCAGCTGGTTAGAGCGCATGCTTGGTAAGCATGAGGTCCCGTGTTCAAGTCACGGTAGAGGCTTTTCGTGTAATGTAAACTATACGGGGCATGGTTCTTAAGACAAGTTGCTATTTCTATCAATTTTCTCCACTTATTCTTTCCTAAATCAAAAGTAAATCCTGCTTCTTCTGCTGGAGTTTTTCCTAAGGTCATATGGTTTCTTACAAAGTTATACCAAATCACATAACCATCCAAAATAGCATTAGTACTTCTGAAACTTTTAAACCAGTATATTAATTGAGTTCTTTCTTTAATATTTCTAAAGAACCTTTCAATTTTTACATTATGTTTTCCTGTTTTCCTCACATTAAGAATTATATGATCAACCGTTAATACTCCAACTTTATTGCTGTAAAACATTTTCTTCATAGCTGTTGGATAATGTACTAATACATCCGTTTATATGAATTTGGTTTGTTGTCTGTCTTTTATAACTTTTAGAATTTTTATAGCGTCTTTAATATTTTGTGCTTGATAGGAATACAAATAACTAACAATATATTTAGTATTTCCATCAATAGCACTCCAAAATATTCCTGCTTTCTTCTTACATTTAATTTCTGTTTCATCTAGATAAGTTTCTCCGGAAAAATCCAATTTTAAGTTTTCTGTAAATGGTTTTACTTTTTGAGAATATTTTCTTACCCAATTCAAAATACTTTGATGAGTTGCTTCATTATTTAGGTAATTATTCAAAGAATTGCTTACTTTTCTGCTTGATAAATTCATGTATTACTGGTCTAAGCTCATGGTTACTAAGTGTTCTAGGTTCTTCATCTTCCAAAAACCTTTGACATGGGTAAAACTTCTATGACAATTTCTACAAAGCCATTTTTGTTGTTTTCCTCTTCTTTGCGTCTTTCTAAAGCCTTTCCTGACTACATCTTCTGATTTACAAAATCTACACATTATCTTTTTAAAGTTCAAAGAATTCTTATTCTCTGGACTAATTTGTGCCTCGCAGTGTATTTTAGTCCTCCTGCTAGGGACTATGCCCTTAGTGGGTTTATTTTATGGTTTTGCTATTTTCCATAGCTCCCCAAAATATTTTCTTTGATTATTAGCCATTTCCTCATTTTCAATCATTACTGCAAATGGTTCTTTTGTCCATGATTGTAAAACAACTTTATTATCATAGATTAAAGTAGCAGTTGGAGATTCTAATTCTATCGGCATAAATTTGTATTTTGTGTACTTTAATGATTCTGGTTTTTTCTTCACTTTTTCTCTCGCCGATTTTGTATTATTATACAAAATTCTCATAAGTACTTTTTGTTTAATTCTCTCTTTATGCCAATTTTCCATGAAAGCAGGGATTATTTCAAAAGAAGAACGTGAACTTCCGTAGGCTAAAAATTCTTTAACTCCAGTTCTTAAGATATTATTCATCACCGTTTTCATTCCTTCTTTTCCTTCATAGATTTCAACTTTAGGTCGTTTTATGCCCTTTAGTTTTTGTAATTCTTCAAGATTCGGTAATATTTCTTCTATTGACTCTTCTTTTTCTTTTAGTATTCTTAGCAATTCTTTTGGTTCTGAAGCTATAAAGTGTTTTTTATTTGCTTTTATATTATAAGAAACAAGACCTAAATCTATTAATCTTTCTAGAATATCATAAATCAACGTTCTTGGTAAATTACTTTTAATAGAAATATCTGTTGCTGTTGTTTCTCCTAATTCCAAGCAGCTTAAATATACATTTCCTTCTTTTTCTGACAATCCAAATTTCTTAAGTGGTTGTATTATTTCCATATAACATTTTTAAGACTTCAAACTATTTAAATCCTTCTATTTGTCGTAAATTATTTACAGTAAATATTTAAATACCTCTTCATAACATAGTAACTCTATGGTGGTTATAATGGAAAAAAAAATTATGACAAGACATAAGAACTCAGAAGAGCTTAGGGATTTGCTTAAACAATTAGAGGAACATGGTGTCAGGCAAGTCAGTTCAATAGAAAGAATAGACTCTAGTAGTACATTAGCTCATTCTAGCTTGAATATAGCCCCATTGAGTTCTGAAGAATATAGTTATGGTATTGTTATCCCCACTTTACCAGATGTTGAATTTTATACTACAAAATTAAGTCAAAAAGCAAGAGTATCTAGATGCTATGATTATCATAGGAGAGGCAAAAATAATGTGTTAGATGGACAAAAATATTACGACTATATTCAAGATTTAGCTTCAAGGATTGCATTGCCAGAAAGATGGAAATTCGTGTCCCCTAAGTTTATAGGATTTGCAATGGAAGATACTTGGCCAGGTTTAACTGATTCTCATTATGGAAGAAATGAAGGATTTAAACTTGATAGATCATTATCACTAGTAGCACCCGATCCAGATAATAGAAAAATAGAAAGGAGTGTTTGCGGAGGTGTTTTAGGTAAAGAATCGTATTATAGTAAGGTACGAAGTAGGTGGAGTGGTGGTAAATGGCAGTATTTGGGAGACGGGAGAGTGTTATTTCCAGTTTATCATCCAGCAATAGTTGGAAGAATGTATCGTGAAGGAGAAATAAAAACAAAAAGAGAATTTGTAAATTCAAACAAAAATTCAAGAGACATTCAAGAGAGTTTAGTAAATATTTATTGTTTAGAAGTAATTGCAATTTATCCAGATAAGAAAGTTTTAAAGAACTCTGTGTATATTGATGGTGAATTAACAAGAGCTTTTTTAACTTATCATCCCAATTATCAATTCAAATGGTCTAAATCTGCGGAAATCCATGCTTTCATTGAGGATAGAGAAATAAGACATGGTAAGATCGAGTGTGGAGATCCTCCAATAGATTAATAGACTTTATTTTATATACCTCTTAGACTTTACATTACAGCGCTTTTCGTTAGTTATTTAAACCCAATTATGCACAAAAAGTTATGGAGCTTAGGCAGTTTAAAGAAAAGTATGATGCATTGAGAAAAAAGTATTCTCTGCCGATTTTCAATGA
>CAZCNK010000102.1:0-3247 GCA_964500345.1 Candidatus Woesearchaeota archaeon
TCAAATAGCAGACAAATACCCGATCACAAAAGATCAAAGCCCTGAGTTTTTATTGGATATGAGATATTTGTGGATTAGAAGCAGAAAATTATCATCTGTTATGAAAGTAAGAGGAACAGTAATGCAGGCTTTTAGAGAATTTTATTTAAGTCATGGTTATTATGAAATGGAACCTCCAATCTTAACGCCAACAGCTTGTGAAGGCGGTGCTACTTTATTTGAGGTTAAATACTATAAAAATAAGGCATATCTTACTCAGAGCTGGCAGCTTTATGCAGAGGCTGCGATTTTTGCTCTTGAAAAGATTTTTTGTGTTAGCCCTTGTTTCAGGGCTGAGCTTTCAAAGACTTCTAGGCATTTGAGTGAGTTTTGGATGGCTGAGATGGAAGCTGCTTGGATGGAACTTCCAGATCTTTTGAAATCTGCTGAGGAGTGTGTTGCTTTTATTGTAAAGAGTGTAGTTGAGAAAAACAGAAAGGAGCTTGAGATACTTGGACAAGATGTAAAAAAATTAGAGAAGATTAAAGCTCCATTTCCAAAAATAACTTATAGTGAAGCGCTAGATATATTAAACAAGAAAGAAAAATTAAATATTCCTTGGGGTAAGGATCTTAGGACTATTGAAGAAGATAAATTAACTAAGCATTTTGACAAGCCTTTGATTGTAACAAATTACCCAAAAGAGATCATGGCTTTTTACAAGCCTCGCGATCCAAAAGATCCAAAGAGTGCACTATGTTTTGATATGTTAGCTCCTGAGGGTTATGGGGAGATAATTGGGGGAAGTCAGAGAGATACTGATATTGAGGAATTAAAGAAATGGCTTAAGAAACAAGGAGAAAAAGCTGAGAATTATAAATGGTATCTAGACTTAAGAAGGTATGGAAGTGTGCCACATTCTGGTTATGGCTTAGGTATTGAAAGGGTAGTAGCTTGGCTTTGCAAGCTTGACAATATAAAAGATGCTATTCCATTTCCAAGAACAATGTTGAGATTTAGTCCATAAGTATTGAAAATTTATTTTGAAAAAGTGACATTATTCTTTAGAAAGTTTTAAAAATAAGTTCAACATTTAGTCTATAAAGAGGTGTAAGGAGTTAATTATGGATATAGATGAGTATTTAAGACAGAAAAGGGAATTGGAAAAGGAAAAAGAGCTCTTAGAGGCTAAAGATAGGCTTAGACATGAAAAGGAGAAATTAAGGAGAATTAAGGCAGAAGTTCCTAAATCTAAGGTACGAGTAGAAGAGAATATTGATGAAGAAGCAGAGGAAAAGCCTGTTTCTAGGGTAAAACACGAGGAGCGTGAAAAAGAGATAAGAGAGATAAGAGAACCTTTTCTAAAGCCTTGGATGATTTGGGATTTGATAATTTTAATTGTAATAATATCTTTGTTTTCTGTTTTCTATTTTTTTCCACCTGGATCTTTTAACAAAGAAAATTCAGAAATAAAAACAAATGGAGAGGTGAATAATGATCAAGGTTTAATAACAGGACGAGCTATAAAAGAACCAGATACAGAAGAGGAAACAAAAACAGAGGAAAATATTGAAGAAGAGCCTGAGAACGAAACTGAGAAGGAAGAAGAAAAGATAATTCCTGGGCCTGATTTTACAATTTATTTAAAAGATGCTCAATATGGAATGTTTAATGAACAAGGAAGAGTAAGTATTAATGATGAGTTTAAAGTTTTAACAGTATTAGGAGCTTCTTATTATGATGGTTTTTTTATTGTTTTAGAGAATAAAGAGAGAAATGTCATAAAGTGCTTTGTTGATAGAATGGTTAAGATAGATACTGATTTTGATACTGAAATAGATACTGAGGATGCTGATTTAGATTTGCATGTTGTTGAAATTGACGGCGGTAGTAAAGAAGAAATAAGTGATGTATTACCTGGAGAAGTTAAAAGTGGAGAATACTTGGGAGTTGGGCAAGTGCAAGTTGATTATGATGTAAGATGCTATTACTGCATTGATGTAGAGTGTGAGGATTGGGAAGAAAGGGGAGAAAGCAGATCAGGTGCTTTTGCTAAAGTTAATATTGGAACCCCGACAAATAGTTCAGCTTAAAGTTCAGCTTAAAATTTTGATTTGTAATTATTTAAATGCGGATATTAATAATTCTTTTTAGAAATTTAGATATAAATTTAAAAATAAATGCTACTCTTCTTTTGAATCTCTTTGAGGATTGAGGTTTAGTATTTCATCGAAATTGGCTTTTTCTTTTACTGAGTTGTAAAGCTTTTTTCCAATATCTAGGCTAAATTTGCCTGCTGTATCTAGGATCTCCTTGGTTTTTGAAGTGTAGAAATAAAGTCCTAGGATTATTAGGATTAAGATTATTATAATTAATTTTTTCATTTTATATTTTTGTAGATTTATTTTTTATAAATTGATTTAGTATTTAAGCCTTTTTATTCTTTTTATTCATAATAACTACCTCTGTGCAATTGCCATTGAAATATTTTTTAACAATTCTTTTAATATCTTTTAAGGTGACTTTTCTTATGTTTCTTAAATAATTTTTTGGATTTTGATTTACTAGAAACATAGAGGCATTAAAGTCTGCTCTTTCTTTATTATCCTCATTTGTTAGAATAAAATTTCCTTCTATGTAAGATTTTGCATCGTTTAATTCTTTTTTGGTTAGATCTTTTAATTTAAATTGCTCTAGCACAATATTTCTTGCCTTTTCGAGACTTTCTTGAGAGGTGTCTAGATAAACTGCAAAGAAACCAAAATCAATATTTGCTTCATAATAAGCCCCAACTTGATACGCTAAGCCATGTTTTGTCCTAATTTCATTAAAAAGGCGAGAGCTTTGGCCTCTAGATAAAATTCCTTTTATTACATCTATTGTGTAGCTATCTTTATTAGTTCTAGGAGCAACTTTGCAGCCAAGAGCAAGATAGCAATGCTCAACATCTCTTTTTACAATCTTTCTTTTTGGGATTTTATTTGTTAATTCTATTATTTTTTTATATGCTGGTGTTTTTTTATGGGGCAATTTATTGAAAATTTCTTTAATTTTATGAAGAATTTTTTCCTTTTGAGGGAAATTTCCTGCTATAGAAATTACAGTGTTATTTGGCGAGTAGAATTTTTTATAAAAATTAATTAGATTGCTTCTTTTTAATTTTGAAACTGTTTTAATTGAACCGTAAATGGGATATTTTGCGTTATTTTTTTTGAATATATTTTCTTGAATTATTATCTATCTGTATTATTTTGTTTCATCATTTATT
>CAZCNK010000103.1:0-3241 GCA_964500345.1 Candidatus Woesearchaeota archaeon
GCACTCCGGATCCATTTTTATTTGATGGTGGTTTTAACTTAATCTTCCATAGCCGATTGGATGATACTCACGGCCAGGAAGAGGCAAGCAGGCATGAGATGCACGAAGCCATTGGAGAATTCCTCAAGACAGGAAAAATAAGCATAGGGGAAAAGCCGTCAATGGGATGCTCTATAAAGTGGAAAAAGTCCACATAACATACTTTAAGTGAAGTATTTGAGATGCCTTTGGGTAAAAAGATATTTATACTGCAGTAAGACACCCATTCTTATGATTGAAAATTTAAGTTTGCCAATTGAAGCTTTAGGAAGTATGGTTCCGGAGTTTACTCCAGAAGATTTCAATTATATGCTATGGATAATGTTACTAGGTGGTTTTTTATCACTAACTCTAATCTTTACAATTACAAAACATGAAAAAAAGTGGGTTAACTTAGACATATTTTCAAAACTAGGCGTATCCATTCTAGTTGGATCAGTATCTTATTTGGTTATTATCATGGGTCTTATTTTCTTAAGAGTCTTATCTATGTTTTGGGGTGAAGAATTTAGTAATCCAGAATTGAATATCTATGGTTTTTTTGCTGTAATCCTATATTCTTTCTTTTTTCTGTCTATAACTTATAAACATAAGATTTTTGGAAGAAAAGGATTAGATGAACTGGGTATTATTAGATTTATGCTTTTGTCTACATATAATTCTTTCTTCCTCTATGTTTTATCAGTTACAATGTTGTGGGTTTTTCTTTCGGGTCTATTTTTTTATACACAAAATTATAAGGCATTTTGGTTGGTACTACCATTAACCCTACTATTTATTTACTCTTGTTATTCTCTTATATCTTATCCTCTGAATTCCCTATTAAAAATTAATTTAAAGTATTCAATTTCCGATATTAATAATCGCATAGCAAATCGCATTAAAAAGAAGGATGATGACAATTAATACCAAAAAAGTAATAATGAGAACATTACCATGGCTGATTATTAGTTTAGTGTTAGCATTAGTCAGTATTTTTATTTTAAATCAGTTTAAACCAAATTATCAAAATGAAGAGTTTACTGTTACTATTCAAGGTTATGTAAAAGGCTCTGATGATTTTGCAGATATAAATTCTAAACCATTAAGAGTGGAAATATATCCTTCTTATTACGCTGTCAATAAAAATTCATATTAGAGAGACAAGCAAAAATCATTATACTTCTGGATTCTCAGTAATAAAGGGTCTAGAACCTACGGAGTTTGAATATAAAGACACATTTGGTTTTGATTAAGTGTTATTATAATAATTTAAAATTTTCTGAAAATTGGAGACCAACCTCTTGCATCTGACCATATAATTGGTAAAGTATGATTGGGACTTTTAGTTTTGAAAGAGATCAATGCAGCAAAATCGGCATAGCCTAATGGGAAATCTTTAAATAGTTTTTTCCCATATTCTTCAAAAATTTTCTTTGCTTCTTCTTTTTCTTCATTTGAAAAAATAGTTGATTCTTCTGAAAACGCTTTATCTTGTTTTTTTAATAATTCTGCGTATATTACTTTTACTTCATTGTACTTTTCTTCAATTTTACTTATACCTTCATCAAAACCCATCCATACCACAAAGAAAAATTTTTCTATTCCCTTAGATTTTAAATCGTCGAATTTTATTTTGGATAAGAAATCGCTTGCCTGTTTACCTGTTCCTATAAAATCATCAACAAAAACAGTATATTTAAATTTATTATTTTCTATTTTTCCCAATTCTGATGCGTTGAGTATTTGGGATTCAGATAAGTTATTATACATCCTATAATCTGGTGTACACCTACTTCCACTTGAACCGGGGTTAAAACCAGCAGGTACAAAAAGGAATTGATTTATATTTGGATTTTCTTCAAATTCTCTTAAAAGGTTTTTGTGAGCTAAGGTGTATAATTCTATTATATCTTCATCATTATAATATCGAACATTATTTAATAATTTAAGAGCCCAAATTCGATGCTTATGTGTTTTAAACTGAGATACCCATTTTTCTATTTCATCTTGAGATTTGTTAAATTTTTGTAATTTTTTAAAAGTAAATTCTAATTCTTTTTCAATGTGTTTTAAATTTGTATTGAATATTTTTTGGTCTCCATAATCAACTTCCTTATCTTTTGTAAAAGCCATTATCTTTTTTGGCTTTCTTTCAATTTTTCCTTTATCTTCACCTTCTCCTCCTTTTATTAGTGGAATTTCTTTTTTTGGCCTTTCTTCAACAAGCTCCATGATATCTTCTTCCATCACTAGCTTTTTCGTTTCTTCTTTAGTTATTTTTGCTTTTTTAAGTTTGAGTCCAAGTTTGTCTATAATTTGAGAAAGTTTAGTTAGTATAGCTTCCAACCTATCATATAAATTTTGTAAGAAATTTGATTTATCAATAACATCCAAATAGCAAGTCCCGCCCAAAGCCCAAATTTTATGTGCAAAAATTCCATCATAATCCATTTCGTCTATAATTCTTTTTAGTTTTTCAAATTCTATTTTACCTTCTCGCCAATCATCACCAACAATACCAAATTCTCCTTTTTCATATTTTTCCAATAATAGAGCTATTGCTCTTATCCATTCAAGGGAGTCTTTTAATATAACAATTAATGGTCCCTTTGCCTCTTTTATTTGGGATTCTAAAGAAACAATAAATTCATCCAAATCTGACTTTTGTAATTCAAATAGTTCAATTTTTTCGAGTAGAATTGCAATCTGTTCCATCTGATATACGACAAGGATATAAATTATTAAATTTACCGAATTTTTAATAGTTATTGTTTAGATTTATTTAAAGTGTCCCAGGTTTTAACAATATTGATACTCCAAAACATAGCACAAAATAAGCATATAGAACCAATAAGTCTTAGGGTGAAAAAAGTACCATCACTGCTTACATATTTCCATCCTGTGATTAAATCTAAAGAAAATAGAACTATTGATGCAATTAAACAATAACTTGAATTTCTTAAAAGCCTTTTAATATCTAGCTCTTTTTCCATTAAAGTTATATCTTCTAATTTTTCCTGCATTTTTCTAACTCTTTCTAATTTTTGTTCATATTTTGAACCCTTAAATTTTTCTTGAAAAATAGATTTTCTAAATGATTTCCATCTATTATCTAAGATAGTTTCATTTATACCTTCGAACATTCCCTTCTTAAAAATAAAGTTATAAAAAATAATGATAAATATTAATAAAATTCCGGAGATTAAAATTGCCAAAAGAT
>CAZCNK010000104.1:0-3230 GCA_964500345.1 Candidatus Woesearchaeota archaeon
TACAAATAAGACAACAGATAAAAGACTTTATTTTAGGGATTTTATCTTAATTAAGGCTTAGGGCAAATATTAGTCTTACACCATTCATCACAATCTAAAGATTTTCCATCTGGGTAAGGAGCATCTAGAAGTGGGCAATAATCAACTAATCCTTGAATCTTATTTTTAATTAGAAATGGGTTTGTTGTTCCAAAGTAATTAAGCTCTGCATTTAAGGTTTGATTAGCATTGTTTTGTATATGATAAGTTCTTTGATATAGTATATTGTTTAAGTTAATTGATGAGTTTACGGAGTTGCCGCTTACTGCAATGCCACTTTCACCACCAAGTATATTGTTAAGCAAGATCATAACATTTGAAGAATCTCTCAAATTGATTCCACTGCTTATATTATTTTTTAATATTTTCGTATTTGAACTTTCTGAAAGAATAAAAATCCCGTCTCCAATTACATTGTTCAATATTGAATTGTATAAGCCTTTAACTATTAGTTTCCCATTTATTTCATTTTTAGATACAATGTTCTTGCTAGATGATTGCAAGCCGATTCCTTCATGGGTTGTAGCTCTATTATTATGTATAATATTACTATCTGAAAAAGACAGTAAAATAGCACTTTCAAAAGAATTGTAGACTTGATTGTTTACA
This sequence comes from Candidatus Woesearchaeota archaeon, assembly GCA_964500345.1. Taxonomy (GTDB): domain Archaea; phylum Nanobdellota; class Nanobdellia; order SCGC-AAA011-G17; family UBA489; genus CAZCNK01. Next base: position 649 of record CAZCNK010000104.1, read on the forward strand.
ATTATATTACCTTTGGATTTCTTATTATTAGTAGTATCTTTTATATATACCCCAGAATCAATACTTTTGATAGTATTGTTGATTATAACACTTTTCGATAATGGAAAACAATTAAAAACACTTAAACATGTTGATATACCTCGTGCGTAATTTGAAAGCAAGCAATTTTCTATAATTATTTTATCTCTATTACCTATGTATATGCCTGGTGCTGAATTACTCGTTCCAATCAACTTAGCTCCATTACAATTTAATTTTACACCATCTTTTCCAATCTTAATGCCATTAGTTAAATTATATTCTCCAGGACAAAATTCAGTATCCTCTGTTATGTTCATGTTATCATATGGCACTACACAAGCATTAGACGTAATTGAGTTAATACTAATAAGTATAGAAAAGAGTAATATAATTATGGCAATAAAATAAATTAACTTTCTCATTTTTTTAAATAAGGCAATAAAATACTTAAATCTTTCTATCTTTGCATAGAAAAAGTATACTAATCTTCTTGCTATAAAACAAGGAATGTTTCCACTCCTATTTCCTTTCTATAACTGAGACATAATCTTTAAAAGTTATTTTTTGTATTGGCTTGCTTTTCTTTACTAAGTAAATTAAAATTGCTATTAAAACAATTATAATAATGAAGATTTTTTGCATCAATTTTTTTTCTTTAGTCTTTTCTTCATAAGTCTCTCCTGTTGAATTAAAATCAAAAATGTCTTCTGTTACTTTCTCTTCGTCTTCTTGCTTTCCTTCTTTCTCAATTTCTCCTCCCATTTCTTTTTCTTCTTCAAAAATTTCCTCTTCCTCAATTTCTTCTGATTCTTCCTGGATATAAATTTCAACGGGCATAGCTAATTTATATGAAAAAATTTCTAGGATTATGTTTCCCCCATATTTTTGATAACCTGGATTTTTATCGAAGTTAATCCAGATAAATTGCTCTGCACCCTGATTTGCCCATAATTCTTTTAGTGTTGTAAAATTCAGCTTGATAATCTCATTTAGATTTCCAGTTAGAGAAAAAGTTATGTTGTAAAGAGTTTCATTGATCATATTTTTAAATTTCAGCGGGCCTTTTAAAGTTTGATTTTTTCTAATAGTTTTGTTTATAATTTTTGCATCTGTTAGGAAAGTAATTGGAATTTCTGGGCTGATTTTTTCTTCAACGTCAAAAACTATTGGAATTTCATATTTTTTATTAAAATATTCTATTACTATTCTTTCTTCTTTTTTTGATGGTTCGCCTGTGACTAAGAATCTAAATGGCCTTTCTGTATTTTCTTGAACTAGCTGATCTTGGGTGTAGAAATTTTTAATTATATCTGGTGTTAAAATATTAACATAAACTGATTCACCTTTGTTTTTTATTTTAATGGCAAATTCCTCACCTGGATTTATAAAAAAAGCAGGCTTTATTGAGAGAATTTCTTCTGTATTCTTTGAAACTGAAAAGTTAATTGATTTTGAAATTTCTTTCAATATTCCTTGATCTAAGAATAGAATTTTTTCTGCGGATAGTGCATAAATTCCTTCTTTTACATCTTCGCTTTCCGGAATGTCAAAATAAATATAGTAATTATTATTGTGTTTGATAAATAATGGCGAGATTTTTATTTCCTCTTGATTATGATATAATTTAATATTTTGCAAAGATAACTCTCTTTGGGGATTATTTAAGGTTACAACAGCTTGCAATGTTTCTCCTGCTGATAATTCATTTCTTAAGAGTTCTATTTTTATAAAATCTTCCTGGGCTAAAGAAAATTGGAGTTCTATTAGAAATATTATTAATAAAAGATAAGAGAATTTCATATTATTTACATTATAATTTCTTTATAAGTTTTCTTGCTTCTCTTAAAGATTTTTCTAATTCATCCTCTACCTTAGATTTTGGAGCTTCTTTTGGTGGCTGCATAAATCCCGTGAATGGCTGCTGTGGTTTCTGCTCTATTTTTGAGGTAAATGGCTTAAATTCAAATTTTTGCCCTGGCTTCTTTGATTCTTGTTTATAGTATTTTGTATATAGAAAGTAGCTACCAATTCCAATTATTATTAATATTGCTATTAAAATATACCAGAAAAAGCTACTTTTTTCTTCTTCTACTTCAACTAAACAAGTAGATGAGCAACCATCACCATCTTCCAAATTACCATCATCACATTCTTCAAAACCTTCTTTTATGTTATTACCACAAATTTCTTGTTCTTCTGGTGGCAGTTGAGTTTCTTGACAGTCTTGAGGGCAATTTTGGGAGTTCTCTCCAAATTCTGTTTCACATTCTCCATTTACAATGCAAGGGCTTGGTTCTTGGCAATCACTTGAACATGTTGAGGATTCACCAGGATCACAAATACCATCTCCACATTCTCCTGTACCTGGAACTATTACCGTAATAGGAGGCAGTGAGACTGTTGCTCCTGAAAAGGCTGCATATAAAGCAACTGCTGTTTTTAATAAATTTGAATCAAAAGAGCCATCTGCTGATTGCTTAGATTTTAAAAAGTCAATTGCAGACTGTAATTCTTGAGAGCTTGCACTTTCTTTCAAGGCTAGAATTGCAATGGATGTATCA
>CAZCNK010000105.1:0-3222 GCA_964500345.1 Candidatus Woesearchaeota archaeon
ATATTGCCAGGCTGCTGAGAAAATTGGATTGGTTAATTTTTCAAGAGAGGTTGAGATTGTTGGTTATGGCTCAAAGATTAAAAAGAAATTAATGAGGATTGAGAAGGAAGGGGCTTCAGATTATTTGATTGTTTGCACTGGCGGGCAAGGAGAGCCTAGATCTGTGCTGAGAAAAATAGTAACTAAGAATTTTCCTTTTTATTTTAATCAGGATGATATTGTGATTTTTTCTAATAGAATAATTCCTGTTGAGCCTAATATAAGTAATAGAGAGAAGATTGAGAGGAAATTGGAGGATTATGGAGTGAGGATTTTTAAAGATATTCATCAGAGCGGGCATGCATCTAGGGAAGATTTGAGGGATTTGATAAAGATGTTGAATCCTGAGAATATATTTCCTGCTCATGGAGGCAAAGATATACAGGCGCCTTTAATTTCTTTGACAGAGGAGATGGGCTATAAAAGTGGAAAGGATGTTTTTTTAAGCTCTGATGGTCAGAAGAGGGTTTTAGGCTAATTTGTGATGGGATATATTTTAGTATATTTTAGAGTAGATAAATCTTTTTAAAGATGGGCTGATTTTTTGTTTTTGGGGGGAATAAGAATGACTTGCGGTGTTGTTGGGATTTATAGTCGGGATAAAAATGTTTTCTTAGACATTTATCAATGTCTGCATGCTTTGCAACATAGAGGAAAAGAAAGCGCAGGGATTGCTGTATCCTCAAGAGGAAATTTAAAATTAAAAAAAGGCATGGGAATCACAGCAGATGTATTTAACGAGCAGGATGTATCTAACATGGAAGGTAGTTTAGGCATAGGGCATGTAAGATACTCTACGCAAGGTGGAAGTTCTTTAACAAATGCACAACCAATTGCATTCCACACAGGTAATGGGGAGATTTCACTTGCCCATAATGGTGATCTTGTTCAAGCAAGAGTTTTAATCCCTAAGTTCAAGAGAGAAGGATCAATATTCCAGACTACCTCGGATACTGAGATTGTTGCTCATAATTTTGCAAAATCAAGAGGATCTAATTTGCAAGAAATAATTGAAGATTCTTTGAGACCTGTTAGAGATGGCGCATTTTCTCTAGTTGGCCTAGTTAAAGAAAATGGCCAAAGAGAGCACAAACTTTTTGCAGCCAGGGATATTTATGGTTTTAGACCACTTGTTTTAGGAATGAAGGATGGTGAATATGTTGTTTCTTCTGAAACTGTAGCATTTGATATCATTGGAGCAAATTATATTAGAGAAATACAACCCGGTGAAATTATAATTTTTGATAGTAATGGTTTACAATCTTTTAGACCTTTTAAAATGGTTGAAGAGGATAAATTATTGTTGTGCACATTCGAGGCTGTGTATTTCTCAAGACCTGATGGAAAAATTTTTGGAATTCCAGGATGGGAAGTTCAACAAGAACTGGGAAGATTGCTCGGAAGAAAATATAAAGAATTGTCTAAAGAACAAGGAATGAAAGTTGATATTGTTGGCCCTGTTCCTGACTCTGGGAATAATGCTGCATTGGGATTTAGTTATGAGACTGGTATCCCTTTGGCTTTTTTATTTACAAGACACCATTATATTGGCAGAACATTTTTAGCTCCTGAGCAAGAGATAAGAGAGGAGGAACAAAGAAAAAAATTAAATCCTTATTTTGGGATAGCTGATGGAAAAAGAATTGCTGTTGTGGATGATTCTGTGATTAGAGCTACTGTTGCACCGCAGGTGAATGGAATGCTTAGGAAAGATGGCGCAACTGAGGTGCATTTATTTTCTAGTTTTTGGCCGTGGAAATATCCTTGCAGATACGGCATAGATACTCCTACAAAAGAGGAGTTAGTTGCTCATGGAAGAGAAAGTAGGGAGATTAGAGAAAAAATAGGGGTAAATACTTTAACTTATAACGATGTTGAAGAGGTTCTTGGAGTTATAAATGGGTTGAGATTAAAATGTGGTTTAAGAAAGATTGGATTTTGTACAGCTTGTGGTACTGGAGATTATAAGGTAGTACCAAGTGAATAGATTTACCTGAATGAATAGGTTTATCTTTATTAAGGTATTATATTAAGAGAATGAAATTTGCACATCTAGCAGACTGCCATGTTGGTGGTTGGCGTGAAGAAGAATTAAAAAATCTGACAATACAAGCATTTTCTAGAGCTATTGATATCTGCATAGAGGAAAATGTTGGTTTTGTTGTGATAGCTGGAGATCTCTTTAACACTTCACTGCCGCAAATTGATTTGATTAAAGAAGTTTCATTTAATCTTGCTAAATTAAAAGAAAGAGATATTGATGTTTATTTAGTTCCTGGCTCGCATGATTTTTCTCCATCAGGAAAAACAATGCTTGATGTTCTTGAAAATGCTGGTCTTTGCGAAAATGTTTTCAAATTCACCAAGGGCAAGTTAGAGTTCACAACAGATAAGACAAATACAAAGATTACTGGGATTCTTGGCTTAAGAGGCGGTTTGGAGATTTCCCATTACAAGGAATTGGACAAGGAAATTTTGGAAAGAGAAGATGGATTTAAGATTTTTATTTTTCATGGTTTATTGAATGAGTATAAACCGAGAGATATGGAGAAGATAGAAGGATTGCCGATTTCAATGCTTCCGAGAAATTTTAATTATTACGCAGGAGGCCATCCTCATTTTGTTTTTAGCAAAAGAATTGATGGTTATGGATTAGTAGCTTATCCTGGCCCTTTGTTTCCAAATAATTTTAAGGAACTTGAGGAATTAAAACATGGCAGTTTTTTTATTGTTGATGATGGTTTGAATATTAAGCAAGTTTCTGTTAAGATTAAAGATGTTTTGAGTTTTTATTTCGATGCTAGTGGAAAAGATCCTTTTGATTTGAGGAAGGAGATTGAGGAGAAGTTATCAAGAGAAAATTTAAAAGATAAGATTGTGACAATAAGAATTGAAGGAACTTTGGCTAGCGGGAAGCCCTCTGATTTAAATCTGAATGAGCTTACATCAAAGTTTGATGCTTACTTTATTTTGAAAAATACCTCTAAATTAAGCACGAGGGAGTTTGAAGATATTCAGACTGAGGTGAAGAGCGTTGAGGAGATTGAAGAGCAGATTATTCAAGATAATGTTAAAGATTTAGATTTTGAGGATGGTTTGGTTAGGGATCCTAAGGAGCTTGTTGGTATTCTTTTAAATGTTTTGAATGAGGATAAATTAGAGGATGAGAGGAGAGTTGATTTT
>CAZCNK010000106.1:0-3161 GCA_964500345.1 Candidatus Woesearchaeota archaeon
ATGCTAGGGAAAGAAGAAAAGATCTGGAGGATTTGCTTAAGGCTGCCAAAGATCAACCAATTAGATTTGAGTTTGCTAGAGAGGTTGTTAAACCTGAGTTTGCAAAATTAAAACAAAAGGAATTTGAATTAAAGAAAGAGAAAAATTTAATTGAGATTAAGGAGAGGAATATTAAGAATAGAGAGCTTAGTGTTGAAGAGAAGTTTAAAAAGATTGGTAAGGCTAGATTGGATTTGATTAAGGAAAGGGCTAGGTTGAGAAAACTAGATTTTGGGTTGAAGAAAAAGAGTTCTGAAATTTTAGATAGGGAGGAAGAAACTAGTGGTGCTTTGAACAGAGCTAAGGAGTTGGAGGAGAAATGGAAAAAGAGAAATGAGGATTTAAATAAAAGAGAGGGTTCTATTGGAGAGGAATTAAGAAATTACAAATTAAGCACATTTAATAAAGCAAAGAAAAAATATGATGAATTAAAAGAGAGATTAGTGGAGAAAATAAAATTAAAGGATAAGGAATTGAATGAGTGGGAAGATGAATTGGAGAAATTAGAGAAAGAGGCTAAAGAGGTAAAAGACAGGTATGAAGATTTAGAGGATGAGTTGATTGATAAGAAAGAGGAATTAATGAATAAAGAAGAAGAAATTAATAAACTACAAGCAAGATTAGTTAATGAGAGGAATTCTATTGAAGCTGAGAAGGAAAAAGTTGAGGAGATGTTGGATGAGTTGGATCATAGGGAAAGTGAAATTAATAAGAAAGAAAAGGGAGTTAGTAGAATATTTGGAGATAATGAAAGGATGAGAAAAGAATTGGATGAGAGGAAATTGGCGTTAAAGAAAAAGGAAGAGGAGCTAACGGATTTTGAGGAAGAGTTAGCTAAGCATAAGAAAGAGATTGAGAAAGAAAGAAATATGGCTGAGAAAATGAGAAATGAATTAGAGAAAAGGGAAGCTATTTTGGACAAACAAAGAACAGAAATAATGATGGAGAAATCTGAGCTGGAAGAGTTAAGGGAAGATATTAAGACTGGGGCTAAATTAGAGAAGGGAAGGAAGATAATGTGAGGTTAAAATGGCAATGGAACAGGTTGTTTTGGGTTTAGATTCGTTGGGAATATTGATTTCAATACTTGTAATTATATTTATGGTTAGGAATAGAAAACATGAGAGATTAGAATTTGAGAGGAGTTTAAATGCAGTAATATTCTCGGTCTTCTTGCTTTTAGTAGTTTTATTAATAAATACAATCAAAGTGCTAAATAATATATCTCCTGGAACTTTTGCGATGATCCAAGATTTTTCAGTTTATGTTGGATATTTAGTGACAATAGCAGATGTATTTTTAATTCCATTGTTTGCAATTTGCCTTTTAGTTGGTGTTTTCATAGCTAGAGAAAATTTGGAGTAATTGTGAGAGGAAAATGAAATTATTTAAATTCTTTAAAATTGTTTTTTTGTTTTTGATTGCGATTGGATTATTTAGTAATTTCTCTGATGATGTTAATGCGCATCCTTTTCATGAGTTTTATGGATATTTATATGATTATCCTGAGTTGATTGAGAAGTCTGCTGCTATTTGCTTTGGTGCTGGGAAATGTGTTTTGCATAGAACAAATGTACTTGGATTTGTTGGATTTCCAGACAATAAGATTTATCCAACCCCAAATTTGATTTTTGATTACTCTTTTTTAAAAGATATAAGGAATGGAAGACGTTATTACTATTATTGATACGTATAAGATTAGTTATTTTAAATTTGATTTTTATCTTGCAACAGTATCACACTGATCTAAAGAATGTAAGATTTGCTCTAGCTTTAAATTAACTCTTCCATTGCTATGTAATTCGTAACCCCTATAACTTGAGAGAGATTTTGGATTTCCAGATCTATCAAATTCAATATGGTAAAGTGGACTATTTGGCTCATCTGAATGAAATATTAGATTTTCAACAGGCCCGGAAGCTCCTTCAATATTTAACTGGCCAAGAAAATAGCCTTCTCTTGATGCTCTTGAAATTGATCTACTATTAAACAATTTGCTTGAGAGGGTAAGGTAAATTCCAGTACCTGCACCAACAATAAAGGTTAATCCAACTAGTGCTGCATATCCTAAGGCAGTTATTCCTTTCTTTTCTGACATAAAATAAAAATGTTTAATAGGTTTTTATTTTTTATTGATTGTGATAATAGACTTTAAGAAATATATCTTAGACTAAAATGAATCAAATTTTTTAGCATAAAGGAATAAACCGAAAATTTTAACAAGTTTAAGATAAATTTATGTTTAAAAATGAATCAAGCGTTTATGACTGGAAAAGAAAAAAGTATCTGCGATCTTGTTAGAGAATCTTTAAGATCTTTTCCATTATATGAAGAGAGTCATTGGGTTTTTGCAGTTCATCATGAAGGTGGAATTTCAATAGGATATAAAACAACAAATAATAATATGCATGATGGGTCAACAAATTTTGATATTCAAATCATTGGAGATATTTGCTATATTTTATGGATTGAGTTGGCAGAAGATGAAAAGGGAAGAGGATTTGGAAGAGGTTTATACAGTACTATAGAGAATTTTGCTAGAAGTTATGGTTGTAGTATGGTGAGATTATTTCCATCTGGATGGACAAGAACTGGAAAAACAAGATTGGAATATATGATGTCATTAGGATATAGAAAGTTGGAAAGTGGGGAGGTTGAGAAAATATTGCGATAAAAATGTCAAATAATGGTGCTAATTTAGGTTTTGAACAAAACCGCAAGATATATAAATGATACTATAATAGTATCAATTGATACCAAAATGGAAACTAAAATAAGAATCATAAACGCATTGGATAAAAACAAAAAAGGAGTCCATATAAGGGAACTTGCAAGATTAGTAAAAACAAGCTATAACAATACTGTAAGAAACATAAAAATCCTTGAACAAGAAAATGTAATCAAAAAAGAGAAAGATGCAAACCTGATAAAAATAAAGCTTAAAAACCATCCTTTGACAATAGCTTATCTTAAACAAGCGCATACTGAAAACTTCCTTTCTCTTCCCAAAAAAATATCAAATGCCGTAACTGAATTTCTTAATGAACTAGGAGAAAAGCCATTAATCGCTTTAATCTTTGGCTCATATGCAAAGGGAAATTTCACAAAAGACTCAGACATTG
>CAZCNK010000107.1:0-3144 GCA_964500345.1 Candidatus Woesearchaeota archaeon
CGGAAAAGCATCTTCACTTAAATTATCAAAATTCCCTCAGTCTCTAATAATCACTGGTGAGCTGAACTTCAAGGAGAAAGAAGCTTTGGGATTTTATTCTTAAAAAGCTAAAAAGAAAGATTTAAATACATATTAATCTTACTTTCTTACTAGATAAAAAATGGAAGTAGAATTTACAAAAGTGTCTTCAAAGGGCCAGGTTGTAATACCTCAAGAAATGAGAGAGCATCTGAAATTAACAGAAGGAACTCCATTAGCTATTGTAACTCAAAACGACACAATTCTGTTAAAGAAAATAGACTTGCCTAAAGTAAAAACTTGGAAAGAAGCAGCTAAACCTTTTAGAGAAGCAGCTAAAAAATCAGGATTCACTAGAGAAGATCTAGATAGAATTATAAATGAATCTAGAAAAACTAAGAGATGAAAGTAGTTCTAGACACAAATGTATGGCTCTCTGGTATTTTTTGGGAAGGTGAAGCAAGTAAAATAATAGAGCTAGCAGAGAAAAGAAAGATTATAGTATTTATTAGCAAAGAAATTCTTTATGAAATTGCAGATGTTTTAAATAATGAATCAAAATTTCGAGTATTTCTGGAAAATAGAAAAGAAAAAATCGAAGATATAATTAGAGTCGTCTTATCTTTTGCTGATCTGGTTCAACCAACTAATAAGATAGATGCTGTTAAGGATCATCCAGCAGATAATATTTTTTTAGAGGCAGCACAAGAAGGAAAAGCAAATTGTATTGTATCATATGATAAGCATCTTCTTAACCTTATAGAATTTAATGGGATTAAAATAATTAAACCAGATGAATTTCTTAGGTTCTATCAATGAATGAAATTCTTGATTTCGGAAGTGGATTAGCAAAATTTGCCAGTTATAAAATAAAAATGATAGACAAATCAAGCAGGGTTGTTATTCTTGTCAAAGATGAAAAAACTTAGCGATGGAATTTAGAAAAAATTAAGGAACAGGATAACATGGCTAAAAAATTAACCTTCTAATATATTAGGTATCTTTTATTTTCTTTTATATACTTTTTAACAAACCACTGCAAAAAAATTTCATCTATTCTTTTTGTCTGAGCCCTTTCTAAAGCATTATAATAACTATTTCTTCCAATATATGGAATATTAAGCATGGGATAGCTATGTTTATTTAAAACAAAGTTCATCATTATTCTGGATATTCTGCCATTTCCATCTGCGAATGGATGTATTGTTACAAACTTCAAATGTACAAGAGCAGATAGTTCAACAGGGTGTAGTTTATCTTTTTTCTTTTTATACCATTCAAAAAAATCTCTAAGCAAAAGATCAATCTCAGCAGGAAATGGGGGTATAAATTTACTCCTTGAAATAGCAACCTGATGCTTTCTAATCTTACCAGCTATATCAGACTTGGTTGCTTGAAATAGTATTTTATGCCAATGAAGGATAGTTTGAAAAGATAGATCTTTCTTATGCTGTAACATTTTATAAAAAAGATCTCTGTGTGCTTCTGCCTCTTTAACATCATCATTTGGTTTGTCTTTTGGGGTGATACCTTTCTCAAGAAAATTAGCAGTTTCTTTCAGGGTTAATCTAGATCCTTCTATCCTCTGGGTGTTATAAGTAAATTTAATCATAAATGTCTCTATTTCTTTTTCTTTAGCGGATTTTGGCATTATCTTCTCCTCTTTAGAAAACCCTTTCTTTATCTTTTCCAATAAAAAATGCCATTTCTCTTTATGGATCTCGCTAATAAAATTCCTTTTCAATTCTTCAATATTTTCTGGAATACTCTTGCCTAAATAAATTTCCTTTTTCAAAATTCTAGAATTCAATCTACTAGTGTGCTCTAGGTAGTAATATGCCTGATTTCCAATTGTCCTTTTTCTAATAGTTACCATACAGAAATCTTACCCCTACATATTTATAAATCTTTCTATTTTTCCAAAAATGTAGGGGTAAAACCAACAGATAAGAACACGGCAGATATATAGAAAATTTATCCTTCAAATAACCTATAACAAATCATCAGCCTTCCAAATTGCAACCCAGTTAAGAATTGCTAAGACCCCTCCTATAATAAAACCAGCTAAGCTAGCCCACAAAGGAATCTCAACTCCAATTACAACTTGAAATCCAGTAAATAATCTAACTAAATGAAGAATTGCAATTAAGCTAAATAAGATTGCAGATATCCAAATCAAAGGCTTTGCTTTCATACAATTTATATGAACTAAGTTATTTATAAAACTTATGACTAAAATTTCGAAGATTTTAGTAACAACATTTTACTATAATCCTAAAAATAAAAACAATAAACTATATAAATTAGATTTCATTTTAAGATTTTATGGACAAATATAGGCAAAGAGCATTGGAAAACATTGCAAGAGAATTAAGATTTAGTGATCTCCAGCTTGATCTTGTTGGAAGATGCTTAACACTTACCAAGGATTCTAATTTAGTGAGTTATGTACAAGTAGAGTATACTAGAACATCTGAAAGAATCGGAGGGCCAATTTTAGAAGTTAAAGGACCACGTGAAATAGATATAAGCATTGCTTTACAGCCTTCTCTAAAAAAAGAAGATCATGATAAAATAATGAATATGATAAGAACAGCTCTGGAAAAAATAGGAGTTAATACAAGAGGACAAAATAGTTTGGTTTCATATAGTGAAAGATCATATGGAATTGAAAGAGAAGACATCGGTATTGATATTCATTTTGGATTTTCTTACCCTAAAAAGGTGGATGTTGTAAGTGTTGTCAGCTAAAAAATAATTTAGGCATATAACAAACTTTAAATATTCTTAAAAAACTAAAATTCTTGAGATTGAGGTGATTTAATGAATCCTTTATTTACTTTGCTTATTTGCATCATAGCAGCTTATGGCTTGTCAGAGTTATGCAGATATCTTAAATTTCCCAGGGTAGTAGGCCAAATATTCGCAGGTTTAATCTTGGGATTGCCAGTCTTTAGAAGTCTTATATTTACTCAAAATACATTAGACCTTATTTCGTTTCTAGCTGATATTGGGATTGTACTATTATTCTTCTTTACAGGTTTGGAAATAAATCTGAGAGATTTTAAAAAAAATATAAAGTCTTCCTTCTCAATTTCTTTCCTTAACACTTTATTTCCATTTATA
>CAZCNK010000108.1:0-3112 GCA_964500345.1 Candidatus Woesearchaeota archaeon
TGCCAGGCTATGAGACAAGGTCCCTCTTCAAGAAAATTATTACAATATGGAAAAAATGTTGGAGAGAATATGGCAAGGGTTGATGAGGGATGTGAGATTGGAGAAACAACTTGCAGGGGTGGCATTAGAAATATTTGTAAGAAGTTTTATTGGGTGACTAGATGGGAGAAGGATCCTTGTGAAAGTGGAACTGAATGTGTTCAGAAAGGTAGTGGAGTTGCTGAATGTGGGGAAAGAACTGTTTCTGGGCCTACTCTGTATAGGTAAATAATATTGATTCTGGAGTTAAAAGAAATAAAGTAGAGGGTGAAGATAAAAGGAAACTTTTATTAATTTTGTTGTATTAATAGATTCTATGAGAAGAATTTTTGTTTTTGGTGTTATAGCTATTTTGTTTTTTTTAATTGGCTGTAGGAGCGAGATTTCTGTAGAGGAAAGTGTAAATGATGTTGAGAATGAGGAAAGTATAGTTAGTGATGGAGAGAATGAAAAGATTTCTGATGAAGGTGTTGAAGAAGAAAAAGAGGAAAGAGAAATTGAGTATAAAGTAAAGCCAGAATTTGTTAAAAGGGATTCTTTGATTGTTAGCTTTAAGGATTTTAGAAAAGAAGTTGTTGATGGTAATGAAGAATTTATTTTTGATGTTGGGGTTGAGGATATGATTAAGGATAGTGATAGGAGCAGGGAATTGGGGAATTATGACTTAAGAGATCCGGTTAAGTGGTTTGGGTATGTGATGACAGATTCGAGCATTGTGAATTTATTTTTATGCGGGAGTAAAAAGGAAGAGGATAAATGGGGGAATAGTTTTTGTATTGATAAAAAAGAGTTACCTAAAGATTTATTAAATGGTTTTTGGTTTGTTTATAGTGCAGAGAAGCCTAATATAGTGGTGGCAAAAAATGGTTATGGTGATTTAAATGATCTTGAGAGGACATACTTGTTTAAAGTTTCAATGGAATAAGTATCTAGTTTTGTTAGTTCTAAGTATTTTTATACTTGGTTGTAAGGGAGAAGAGATTGTAGATGAGAAGAAAGTTGAAAAGGTAAAAGAGGTTGGTGTTGAAGAGGTAAAAGAAGTAAAAGAAGTTGAGAGAGAGGAGGAGATTGTTGAGAATATTTATGTGGCTGATAGCTATAATCATAGAGTTGTTGTTTTAAGAGAGAATGGAGAATTTTTATTTAATTTCGGTGAAAGAGGTAAGGGAGAGGGAGAGTTTGAGATTATAGGAGATTTAGGGTATTATAAGGGATTTGTTTATGCTGTTGATGTGAATAATCATAGGATTCAGAAATTTAATGATAAAGGAGAATTTATTTTAAAATGGGGAGAGTTTGGAGATGGTGATGGTGAGTTTAAGTTTCCTCGAGGAATTGATGTTGAGGATGGATTTGTTTATGTAGCAGACACGGGTAATCATAGAGTTCAGAAGTTCGATCTTGATGGAATTTTTGTTATGGAGTTTGGTGAGATTGGAAGAGGAGAGGAGCAATTTAAATTTCCTGATGGTGTTGATGTTGAGGATGGATTTGTTTATGTTGCTGATACGAATAATTTCATGGTAAAAAAATTTGATAATAATGGAAGATTAATTGATTATGTTGGAGGATATGGAGAGGGAGATGAGGAGTTTAAATTGCCTGCAGATATCTATGTTTTTGATGGCTTAGTTTTTGTTGCTGATACTGGTAATAGTAGAGTACAGGTTTTCAATGAGGATCTTGAATTTGTGAGGAGCTTTGGGGAATTTGGCTATGAAGATGGAAGGTTTAAAGAGCCTGGAGGAGTTTTTGTAAGCGGGGGATTTGTTTACGTTGTTGATAGTAGAAATAATAGATTACAAAAATTTGATAGAGAGGGGAATTTTATTTGGAGTGTTGATGGAGAAATTGGATTTAAAATGCCACATGGAAAAAGAGCTGTTGCTAGCAAGGGTGTTATAAGCTAATTATAAGAAAGATGAAAATAAGAAAAGAGGGGCAAATTTCTATGGAGATATTGATAGTTTTTGGAATTACTTTAGTTGTTTTAATACCAATGTTGTATTTGAGTTTGAGGAATGCTAATGAAGGTTATAAGATTACACAAGCAGGTGATACTGTAAATAGTTTAGCAATTACTGCTAATGCTGTACATAATCTTGGAAAGGGAAGCAAGGATAGGGCTGTTTTTAGATTGCCTGATGGTTTAGATAGCATTTCTATTACTGGGAATGAGATTTTAATAAGATTAAATATTAATGGAGAGATTGATGATGTTAGAGCAAAAACTAGACCAGTAGTTGTTGGGAATATTCCTTTAAGCGAGGGATTGCACGAGGTTTCTGTTAAGGCAATAACTGATGAAGTTGTGAGGATAGGGAGTGGGCCTTTTATTTTAGAGTTAGTTCCGAATAGGGTTAAGTTTACTCAGTTGCCTGTTGATGTTAGAATTATTGGGGATGAGTTTGAGACTGGGGCTGAGGTTTTAATTGATGGGAATGTTTATCCTAATGGGTTTGTTACTTTTGTAAATCAAGGGGAGATTATTTTTAATGTTGTGCCAGGATTTTTTCCACCAGAGCCAGGAGGGGCTGTTTACAAGATATCTGTGAGAAATTTAGATGGAGAGGTTTCTAATGAGGTTGATTTCATTGTAGATCCAACTGGGGGCGCGAAATAAATTTTTAGAGATTTTGTTTTATTAGCTAAATTTATAAAGTTTGTTTATTCTCTTGATTTTTATGCTAGAGAGATTAGGAAATGCATTGAAAGACAGTGTAAAGAAGATAGCAAGTGCCATATTTGTTAATGACAAGTTGATTGAGGATTTGATTAGAGATATTCAAAGGGCTTTATTGCAGGCAGATATAAATGTTAAATTGGTATTTGAATTGAGTAACAAGATTAAGGAAAGGGCTTTGAAGGAAAAGGGAAAATTGGGAGATAAGGAGAATATTATAAGGATTGTTTATGAGGAATTAGTTGGATTTTTTGGCAAGGAGAGACATGGGATTTTGATTAAGAAAAAGAAGCCGTTTAAGATAATGATGGTTGGTTTATTTGGTAGTGGAAAAACTACAACAATTTCTAAGATTGCGCATTACTATAGCAAGAGAAGTTACAAGGTTGG
>CAZCNK010000109.1:0-2437 GCA_964500345.1 Candidatus Woesearchaeota archaeon
TGATGTTTTTGCTTGTGGCGAGAGAAAATTAATGCCTGTTCCATTTCCTGGGCAGGGTCATTTAGGCAGTCCTTTGTTGCATACGCATGATGATAGGTTGATACATATTGAAGGGAAAATTTGGAACAAAGATGATATAAAACTTGGAAAGTATATGGATTATATTGGAGTTGAGTTTGCTGGTGATCAAATTTTGGATTATAAGAATGGAAATATGTGCAATGATGGGAAGGAAAATAAAGTGAGGATGTTTGTGAATGGAAAAGAGAATTTTGAGTTTGGAGATTATGTGCCTGGAGATGGGGACAAGATAGAGATAAAGTATGAATGATTTTAGAAAATATTTTAAACTTGTTTTTATTCTAGATCTTTATGGAAGCAACAATCACGAGATTTGGAAGATTGCCTACTGCAATGAAGTGGGATGAGTTAAACGGATATGTGCTTGGCTTAAGAGATGATAGGTGGAAAGATAAGGTTTTTAGATTGGTAAGAGAAAAGCCTATTACTCCAAGATCAATTGATTCTCTTGTTGCAGATGGTTGGAAGGTAGTTGAAGGTGATTACACCATGACTCATTTAAGCGTTGATGGAAAGAATGGATTAATAGAAGTTAAAGAGTCGCTTGAAGGTTATAAGAGGGATAGGGATTTGTTTCATGAGATTGTTCATGCAATATATGAAAGAACATGTTTTAGTGCACTTTTAGTGGATCATTGGCTTGATATAGAAGAATGTTATAGAGATCTAGCATTTGTAGAATGGGTTGGAAGAAAAGCAAGGGCTAATGTTGAAAATCTGAGAGTTGCGATTCGTGGATTTAAATTGAGATCTTATATATATGACAGGATTAGTTATCTTGCTTTCGTGGGCAAAGATGGAAAATCAAGATGGAGAGAATTACCAGTATTAATGGACTGAAAATGGCATTGAAAAAATTGACTAAGAAGGATAGAAATGAGGTTGCAGGATTATTAGCAAGGTATTGGAAAGAGAGAGGCATGCCTCAATATAATGAAAAGTGGGCAGAGGATTATTTAATAAGAGGTCATAAGAAAGAGATAAAGAAAGATGAATTCTTTGTGTATGAAGAGAATAATAAAAAAATTGGAGTAATCTCTTTAATTACTGACGTAAGTGGAGTTGCTGAGATAAGAGATGAGGTTGTATTTCCTCAGTATCAAAAAAAATATATGGAAAAAATGCTACTTAGGATTATAAAATTTGCAATTTCTCGTAAATTAAGAAAGCTGTTTTCTTTAGTTTTGAGAGAGAATGTAAAGTTTTACAAATCAATTGGGTTTAGAAAAGAAGGTGTTTTAAGGAGTCATTTTACAAGTGGAGAGGATTTGGTGATAATGAGCAAGTTCTTAGAATCAAATCAAAAATAAAAAGAAAAGATTTAAAATAAGAAAAATAACTTAAAGATTGATGATAGCGAATATAAAGATAAGAGGGATGCATTGTGCTTCTTGCGTTGTTGGTATTGAAAAGGCTTTAACATCTATTAATGGTGTTAGGAAGGCGGGAGTTAACTTAGCTACTGAAAATGCTATTGTGGATTTCGATGAGAATTTAGTTGACATTGGAGATTTGGAAGAAGCAATTAAGAGTGTTGGTTATGAGGTTGTGAAGGATGTTGAGACTGTGAATTTGAAGATAGTTGGGATGCATTCAGCACATTGTGAGGGTGTTATTTCTAGGGCTTTAGAGGCTGATGGAATTTATGATGTGAGGATTAGTTTTGCAAATGAAAGAGCTGTTGTGAATTATGATCCTAATGTGATCAATATTGAGAAAATTAAAAGATTAATTGAGAGAGCTGGTTATAAAGTTGTTGAGGAGAGCAGAGAAGATGGATTTATTGATAGAGAGAAAGTATTGAGAGATAGGGAATTAAGAACTTTAAAAATAAAATTCGTTATTGGAGCAGTTTTGAGCTTGCTGATATTTGTTGGAAGTTTTCCAGAGTTTTTTGGAAATGTGCCTAAGTTTTTGACGAATCATTATTTGCTTTTTTTGTTGACTATTCCAGTGCAATTTTATGTTGGATGGCAGTTTTATAAGGGATTTTGGAATGCTTTGTTGCATAAAACTGCTGATATGAATTCTTTAATTGCGATTGGAACTAGCGCTGCTTTTTTGTACAGTGCTCTTGCAACTTTTTTTCCTGAATTCTTTGAGAATTTAGATGTGGCTATTTATTATGATACTGCTGCTATTATTATTACTCTTATTATTTTGGGAAGATTATTGGAGACTATTGCTAAAGGACATACTTCTGAGGCTATTAAAAAGTTGATTAAATTGCAACCTAAAAAGGCTAGAGTAATTAGGAATAATAAGGAAATTGAAATTGATGTAGAGGATGTAAGGGTTAATGATATTGTGATAATAAGGCCTGGTGAAAAGATTCCTGTTGATGGTGTTGTTGTTG
>CAZCNK010000109.1:2447-3009 GCA_964500345.1 Candidatus Woesearchaeota archaeon
GTTGTTGCTGGGAATTCTACTGTTGATGAAAGCATGATTACTGGAGAAAGTGTGCCTGTTGGAAAAAGAATTGGAGACATTGTAATTGGGGCTACTTTAAATATTAATGGAGCTTTGAAATTTAGAGCTACCAAAGTTGGAAAAGATACTATGCTGGCTAGCATTATTAGATTAGTTGAAGAGGCACAGGCTAGCAAGGCTCCTATTCAGAGATTAGCTGATAAGGTTGCTGGAATTTTTGTTCCTGTAGTGATATTAATTGCGGTAGTTAGTTTTTTTGCATGGTATTTTTATGGACCTGAGCCTAGTTTGAATTTTGCTTTGCTGAATTTTGTTGCTGTTTTGATAATTGCGTGTCCTTGTGCTCTTGGTCTTGCAACTCCTACTGCTATCATGGTTGGAACTGGCAAAGGAGCTGAGAGTGGAATTTTAATTAAGAGTGGGGAGGCTCTTGAAGTAGCAAATAAGATTACAACGGTTGTTTTTGATAAGACTGGAACTTTAACTAAAGGAAAGCCTGAGGTGACTGACATTATTTCTGTAACAAATGAGAAAGAGGTTT
>CAZCNK010000110.1:0-2905 GCA_964500345.1 Candidatus Woesearchaeota archaeon
AATTGCAGTATCAGAAAATCAAAAGGGTTAAATACAAGTTATACTTGAGTATAACCTATGGTAAGTATAAAAACAAAGGTAGGCCCAAAAGGACAAGTTGTAATACCAAAGGTTTTTAGAGATGAGTATAATATCTCGCCAGGTGATGAATTAGTATTTGAGGAAGGCAATAATGTGCTATTAATAGAAAAGCCTAAAGAAGATATTGTAAAAAAGTTTGAAAATTTTGCTAAAAAGATTAAATTAAGAGAATTTGATTTACATGACATAGAAAAGGAGTATGAAGAAAGGTGGAAGAGATCTCAGCATTCTACTTAGATTCTAACTTTTTAATTAATGCAGTTGCAAATGATGAATTACTTGGCATAAAAGCTAGAGATATAATATCTTTAATAGAAAACTTTAAGATGATAGGGCTTACATCTTTGTTTAACAATGGACGAATTAGCATGGGTATTAAGAAAATTTGGATCTATTGAGAGTATTACAGAAATATGCCAATCAATCCTAAATTCAAAAATTAGATTTATGGATGTAAACAAAAGTATTATTCATTTATCTCTAGAAATTATTAAAGAATTTAATTTGAAACCTAGAGATGCTATTCACGTAGCTACAATGAAAGCTCACAATATTAAATCTATGATAAGCGAAGATCCGGGTTTTGATAAAGTTGACTGGATAAAAAGAAAAAGTATAATTGATTTTAAGATATAAGATCTAAGTTTATGATATCTTATTTAAGATTAAAATTATAAATATTATAAAGAGTAAGTCATAAAAAGATAATTCTCGCATCTGCCACCTTAGCATCTTTACTATTTACAATCAGGGGATTAACATCTAGTTCCTTAATGTTTTTATATTTCTCGCTCAACCTAGAAATTCTCATTATCGCATTTTTCACAGCCTTGATATTTACCTTTTTCCCTCTGCTCTTAATCATTTTAAAGATCTTTACCTCTTCTATCATATCATCTGCATCTTTCCTAGTTAAAGGGCAAACTCTCAAGGAAACATCATTTAACATTTCTGTATAAATCCCGCCTGTTCCTAAAGCAGCAACATGGCCAAAAGTCTCATCCTTATTCAACCCAATTAAAACATACTCTCCTTTTAAATACTCTTGCACCATTACGCCATTAAAACCCTTAACCTTTTGCATCTCATTAAAAGCCTCTATTACCTCATCTTTACCTCTCAAATCAACTCTCACACCATTTACCTCTGTTTTATGCAATATGCTCTTTCCATAAATCTTCATAACAACTGGATATCCAATTTTATCAGCAAATTCAACAGCCTCTTTCAAATTCTTAGCATATTTCCTCTTTGCTACTCTAAATCCATTCTTCTCCAGAAAATCCTCAGCCTCTCTTTCCACCAGAATTTTCATCAGGATTTAGATAAAAACCAGATATTTAAATTTAGTTGTTCTTAAAGCTATAAATAAAATGGAAAGGTATTTAAAAGATTTTTATTTTGAGATTATAATGAGCATAATGAAGAAATCCATAATCGTGCTCTTTTTAATTGCATTAATCCAATTTACATCAGCACAAGAAAAAGAGGAAAACTTCAATAGCTACTCTGATTTAGAGCTTTCTCTAGAAATTTCTTCTGCACTAAACCTAGTCTTTACAGAGCAAAATCCAAAAATTGAATATATCAAAGCAGATTTATCTTTTTTTCCAAGAAATGATGGCACACAGCAAGTTCTAAATTTGGAAACAATCTCAAACCCTTTAGCAGAGATAACCTCTACTGAAGAAAAATTAACATATGAATGGCCAAGAGCTCAGGCTAATGTTTTAACATACGGCTTAAATTCAAAAATTAAGACATTTAGCAAAATCTCAAAAGTCAACAAAAAAATAGCATTTCCAGTAAAAAATATTCCAGATGAGTTTTTAATATACACAAAGCCAACAGAGTTTATTGATTTAACTCAAGATATTGAGAAAAAAGCTTATGAGATAATAGGTGGTGAAAGAGATCTCTACAAAGTTATTTTTAAACTAGCAGACTGGACAAGAAATAATATTAATTATAACCTATCTACTTTAACAGCTGAGGCAGTTCAAAAATCTAGCTGGGTTTTGCAAAATAAAAGAGGAGTTTGTGATGAAATAACTAATCTCTTTATATCTTTTCTAAGAACAATTGGAATTCCTGCAAGATTTGTATCTGGAATGGTTTACACAAATTTAAATTATGACTGGGGGGCTCATGGATGGGCAGAGGTTTATTTTCCAGAATTTGGCTGGGTTCCTTTTGATGTAACATTCGGCCAATACGGATGGCTAGATCCCTCTCATATTAAACTAAAAGATGATATTGATTCAGGATCACCTTCAGCAGAATTTTCTTGGAGATCTTATGGTGCAGAAGTAAAGCCCCAAGAGATAAATCTTAAAACCAACTTGATTCAAAAAGGCCAAAACATTGATTATCCAATCTCTTTATCAGTTGAGCCATTAAGAAAAGCCGCAAATTTTGGAAGCTACATTCCAATGCAAATAGCAATTGAAAATCTAAGAGACTATTATGCTTCAACGTCAATAATAGTTAGAAAAGCCCCTGGCTTAACAGAAAAAAATGTAAAGGAAATATTGCTCGAGCCTAGAGAAATCAAAAGATTATTTTGGATTCTTGAAATCCCGTCTGACCTGGAAAAAGGTTACATCTACACATCTATTCTTGAAATCTCTTCTTCTTTTGGAAACAATGCCACATCTCAAATAAGATACTCAGATCAGTATGAAACTTACAGCCTAGACTCAGCCAAAAAAATCACAGAATCCCTAGCAAGGCAGCAAGAAAAATCCCAGCTTTCTACAATTAACCTAGATTGCGGAACAGATAAAAGAATTTATTACTCCAATGAAACTGCTACTGTTGAATG
>CAZCNK010000111.1:0-2826 GCA_964500345.1 Candidatus Woesearchaeota archaeon
GAGTTAAGTATAAGGGCTATTGTTCTGACATAACAAGGACAGTTTATGTTGGAAGAGCTAGTAAAAGAGAGATTGAGGATTATAATAGAGTTTTAAGTGTGAATAAGGAATGCATAAGAATGGTGAAAGAAAATTTAATAGGAAGTGATTTGCAAAAATTTTCTGAAAAAAGATTGGGAAAGTATTTTTATCATGCTATTGGGCATGGCATTGGAATTTTAATTCATGAAGAACCTTTTTTGAGGAAAAAATCAGATATGAGATTAAAAAATGGAATGGTGTTTACAATTGAGCCGGGTTATTATAGAAAATATGGAATAAGGATTGAAGATGATGTTTTGCTTTTAGGGAAACCAAGAGTTTTAACGAATGTAAGGAAAGACCTTATTATTAAATAATTTTAAGCTTTAACTTAAGCTAAATTAAAATTTATAGAACTTAAAAGTTTTAAGGGACAGGTGCTGGAACGGTACCAAAAGGTAAGTTTCTAACATCATAGTTATTTTCTATAAAAGATTTTGCTGTATCAAGAAGGTCTGCAAGTTCTTTATCAAAATCAGATCCGTACATCCCCAAACCTTTTCTTACAGTACCAAGTTCAAAATAAACTGTCCTTGCTAATACATCTATCTTTGGAACCCAAGAGGGTAATTCATTTAATTTGTGATGAGCCTCAACAAGAATGCGATACCTAGAACCCTTAAAATCGAACGGAACTTTCTCTTCAATCTTTTGTGCTGTTTCCAAATCAGTTTCAAGTGACATATCTCATTAAAAAAAACCATTTTGTTTATAAACTTATCTGCCAACTTTTACTTACTATTTAGAAACGAGAGTATCAATTCTTAGATAGATATTTTGCAATTCATAAATTTTTATATACCTAAGTCTATTGTAAATTAGAGGTGATAAACATGAAAATTTTAAGGATGGGAATTAAGTTTTTATTTATGCTGTTATTTGTTACTTTAATTAGTATTTCTGTACTGGCACAGCAGGTCATTAAATCAAAAGAAGTATTTAGATTAACTGAAGGAGAGACAGCAATGCTTTACAATGACAATGAGAGAATAGATATAAGATTAGAAGATGTGGATGAAGAGTTTAATGGAGAAGTAATGCTAAGAGTAATTACATTTAGAAATAATGAGATTGTTAAGGAGCAAAAATTTATGCTTGGTGTTGAGCAATTAGGGAGAAATATTGAATTACTAAAAAGCGGGATTGATGATTATAATAGAGGTCATGCTTTATTGGTTGTTATGGATACACCAATTAGTGGAGTTACTGAGATTACTGAGATTTCACCATTAATACCTTTTACAGGAAAGGTGATTGAACCAACAAAAACTCCAACTGTAAAGCTAAACAAGATAAAATCTGAGGATATAAGAAATTGGTTAAGAAGTGTAGTAGCAAAAGGTAATTACAAAAATCCAAGCAATAGAATTACTGGAGGTGCTGTTATAAGTAGGCCTGGGGTTGCTACAAGTTTAAGCAGGGCGCCTGGAAAAGTAAGTGGAGGAGCTAGAAGATATTCAAGAGGAATTAGAAGATGACAACAACATTAAAGCAATATGAGATTTCTGTTTTACTAATAGAGCCTGATCCAAAGAAGAGGAAGGTAATAGAAGAGATATTGGAATATGTTGGGTTGTCTGGTAGAGATATAAGAGATGTTGCAGTTAATGAAGAACGAGCTGAATTTTTTTTAACAAATAGGACTTATCATTTTGTAATTGGAACTTTGCCATCTGGCCATTCCCCCCATTTGACAAGGGCTAAAGTAATTGTTCCTGCTCCAGAAAGAGATGATGCAGAAGATTATCTTAGATTTCAAGAGAGATTAATGGATATCTTAGAGAAAAGTTTTGGGTTTAATTATGACCATTGATAAA
This sequence comes from Candidatus Woesearchaeota archaeon, assembly GCA_964500345.1. GTDB lineage: Archaea > Nanobdellota > Nanobdellia > SCGC-AAA011-G17 > UBA489 > CAZCNK01. The sequence goes on from CAZCNK010000111.1 coordinate 1,899, forward strand.
TTAATTTTTTAGTAATCAAATTTTATGGGGTTTCTTTTTAATAAATTTATAAGTTTAACCATATTTTTTCCAATAATTGGGGCATCTTTTACAGCCCATGATTTTATAGTATGTTTAGTGTAAATAGACCCACCAGGGTACCACATAACAGCATATGGTGGGATATAAACACCCATTTGAATTAGAGCTGTTGCCATTGACATTGCTGCCATTACACGGCCGCCTTCATTTTCTTTGCTTGCAGCAATAAAAGCAGCAACTTTACCTTCAAGTTTAAAATTGTCATTCTCAAGGGCAGTTAAATGATCTATAAACTCCTTCATAACCCCGCTCATATTAGCCCAATAAACGGGTGTAGCTAAAACTAAACCATCTGCTTTTATTATTTTAGGATATAATCTTACAATATCATCCTTAGGCATGTTTTTAGGAATCTCTTTTTTAGGATCTTCACTATAATAACCTGGATTATGAATAATTTTCAGTTTGTATAAGTGAATTATTTCTGTTTTTGCTCCTTCTTTTCTAGCTCCACTAAGAACTAGATTTAAAATGTGCGCTACATTTCCTTTCAAATGAGGAGATCCATTAACTCCTAGAATAAATGGGGCATTCATAAAAATAACTTGTTAAACTAAATATAAAAATGTATCTAATGCTGGCTAAAAATTTTAAAAATCAAAAAGCTAAGAAATTAAAACCATATTTAGCTATTTTTTATCCCAATTTAACAAAAGATTTGTAATTAATCTTACACCAAATCCTGTCCCGCCTTTTGGGATATATGGAAGATCTTTGCTTATAAAAGCTGGGCCTGCTATATCAATATGAGCCCAAGGAGTTTTTTCATCTACGAACTCTTTTAAAAATGTAGCTCCTGTTATTGCTCCTGCATAACCTTCCCATCCTCCTAAATTTTTAACATCTG
>CAZCNK010000112.1:0-2760 GCA_964500345.1 Candidatus Woesearchaeota archaeon
ACCAAGTTTCCCCTAAATCGAAAGGCTTATAAATAAGGTAATTACTATTAAGTTACTATGAATAAAGATATTCCTAAAGGCAGAGATCTTGAAGGAAGAATTGAGGATGTAGAAAAAAAATTGCCTCTTCCTAAAATTGCTCAAGCAATCAGTAGGCTAGTTTATGGTTTAAGTTCTAGTGAATTAGCAAAACTCATTGTGCTGTATGAGGGTAAATTTAGAGAAGCATTAGAAGTAGTTGCAAGAGAAGATCCCAGATTATATAGAAAATTTCCTCAAATAGGAGACGAGCAGACTGGCCTATTTGCTAAAATATATTTTGAAAAGGTTTTAGTGCCAAGGAAATTTAAAGAAGCTCTCGAATTAAATCTCCCATTATCTTTAGCCATTTTAGATATTGATGATTTTAAGTCCTTTAATACAAGATATGGCCATGAAAAAGGAGGAGATCCTGTTCTGGATAAATTCGTAGAAAAATTAAGAGAACTAGAACTTGAAAACGAGAGTGTTATAGCCAATAATTTTAGAATTCATGATGATAGAAGAGAACTTTTAACCGATGTTCAAAAAGATTTGAGATCAAGTTATGATAGAAGAAAAATATTAACTAAAGATTTAGTTGTTGCTCTTAGAGATTACAAGTTCGATAAATCAAAAGCAGGTTCAGATTCGCAATCAGTAGATGTTGGTAGGGTTGGTGGTGGTGAAGAATTTGGTATACTTTACTTTGGAACCCCTGTAGAAGGAGCTGCTGTATCATTGCAAAGAGTTTTGAGCAGAATTAAAAATAATTTTATTCCACTAGGAGAAGAAAAGGTTTTTATTACAGCAAGTGCTGGCTTAATTGGAATACCAGAATTTAATCAATTTGCAAGATCACCTCAAGAACTACTAAGTGAAGCTAAGAAACTAGTTGCAGTTGCAAAGCAAGAAGGCAAAGACAGAATAAGAACGCCTTATAGGGTATATTTTGCAAAAAATTAAAAAACAATAGATTTAAAAAATCAGTGAAAAACTATTGAAAAATGGCAAGCTTAAACTTAACAGGTTTTGAAACAGTTTTTGAGAATGAGGTTTATTCTAGAGATAAAACTGGAACTACAGATAAGGGAGTATCAGTTTCACTAAAGGCAATATTAATACCAAAAAAATATAGTGAACCAAGTGAGGATGGTGTAGTAGGGTATTTACAAAGAAAAGCTAGAGAAGTTAAGGGTGCAGCCTCACTTGTTTTGCCAGGACCTGTTAAATTCGAAGGAAAAAGCTTATTAGAATCTGCACTGATTAATATATCAGAAGAATTAAGAAAACATTTAATCATTGGTAATGAAGAGTTTACAAGAATTGTAAGAGGCGTCTCTCCAGCAAGGGCTATCTCAAAAGACGAGCCAAGAAACCAGTATTTATATTTAAGATATGGATTAATTCCAAATAGCATAATAGAAAGAAATACATCAGAAGGTGATTTACAAGAAGCAGAGTGGTATGAAGCTGCTCTTTCTCATGACAGATTAAGAGAATCTGGATTAGGAGAGAGATGGAATTTATAATTATTATTGCAAGATGGAAAACTTCCTGATAAGAGAGATATTGATATATTGTTAAAGCATAGAACACATGGCTCAAGAACACTTGAAATAAGCAGAATAAACTATCCTTTAGATGAGGTGCAAGAAGTTATGGATTCTATTTACGCTAGTTTTTCTAGACCTGAAGAAATTGCCTTGCTTAAAGATATAACAGAACAAAAACTTGATAAGATATCTTTAGCCACTTTGATTAGACTAATGGAGTTTTTCAAACAACGCAGTTTAGAAGCAAAAGCAATGGAAGCATTTAGAAGATCTTTAGGTGATAGCGGAAATGGTAAAGAATAATTCCAAAGTTTTTTAAATTAAATAAATGCTAGTTAATTGATGATAATAGAGATTTTGACAGCCTTAATCTCAATTTCAAGCCTGTTTTTTAGTAAGTACCTTTCCACTCAACTTAAAGAAGAAATCAATCTCGGGTATAAATATTTTCAGTTATCAAAAAGAATTATTCTCTTGATTTTATTTATAATAATGCTTTACTTTACAAAATTATCTTTGCAATCTTTAATTTTTTTCCTGGCAGGATTTTTCATGTCTTATTTTATTAAACTAAGATATCTTTATTTGGGAATCTTATTTGCAATCTCAATTTTTATTTCAAAGGAAATATTAATTCTAGTCTCAAGCTTAATTTTTATTTATAGCCTTATTGGTGGAGCAATAGATAAAAGAAATCCCCAAAAAATTATTTTTGATTCATTAATGTATCTAGTGCCATTAATCCCAATCTCAATCTTATCAGCACCGCAATTTCTCTTTACAAAAAGTTTAGTAACAAGCAATTTATATCTGCTGGTAGCATTTGCTGCTGGAACTTTAATTTTAAAGGACTAAGATATAAAACAGGTATGGAATCCAAAAAAATTGGATTTAAAGATAAAAATTTCAAATTGGCTAAGTAACTGATTAAAATTTGCTGTAAATGTTTTTTCTCTGCTGAAAGAAGTAAATTCCCAAAACCAAGACTAAGATTCCAATAATAATTCCAGCCAAACCAATTTCATATGCAAAGCCATTACCAAAGAACTTTATAATTGCGAATCCTGACAAAAGCAGAGTCAAACTAGTCCTAATATAAGCTAGTAATGTTCTCTCATTAGCTAATAATGTCCTTTCCCTTTCTAGTCTCTTCCTCTTCTCAACCATACCTGCTTTTTTTTTTTTT
>CAZCNK010000113.1:0-1664 GCA_964500345.1 Candidatus Woesearchaeota archaeon
AATCAACATTATTATCCAAAAGCCATTTTCTGTAAATCTTAGAGGCATCAAACCAGTCACCTTCAAATACTCCTAAAGAAAAGTTATAAGGAGAAATATAATTTGCAACTGTAAAGCTATCTTGAGGGAAGTGTTTAAGAGAAATAGTAAGATTATCTCTATTTCCTTTAAAAATAAATTGCTTAGCATAAGCTAAAGGATCTTCTGTTTGAATGTAAATTCCACCCCTAGAATTTTGATCATATAAAGCTGTAAATTGCATTCCCATTCTACCATAAGGGTAAGAATCTTCACTTAGAGTGATATTGTGAGCAGGATCTTGAATTATTGTTCCTGCTGCTTTGATTTGAGGATAAACTAGAAAATCATCATTTACAGTACTATTTAAGCCATGATATACAAGCTCTGGCATTATTACCTCAAAAATACTCCAATTAGTTACAAAGTTTCCAATTTCAACAGCAACTTTCCATTTAGATATCTTTTCATCATCTTTTAGAGTTATATTAACTTGTATTCTGTCTACTATATCAAGTGGTGCTGAAGTGATGTTTACATTATTCCATGTCAATACCAGCTTTTTAGTGTCTCCAATAGTTTCTGAGGAATTTGAAAGTGCAGATGAATTTAGATAGGTAATACTCTTTTTAATTCCTGTTACTTTATTTCTTACAATAACAGTCCAAAAACTTTCATTTATAAGACTAAAATTAACCCCTGTCACCTTATTTGTAATGTTTGTTAATGCAACAAAAGTTCCATCAATAATAAAAGTGAAATTAACTAAACTATTTTCAAGTCCAACCTCAGCAGAATTGACTGAATGAACCAAATTTATTATGATAATTAGCAAAGATAGCGATAGAAAAAATACCTTTATTGTAAACCTCTTTTTATTTTTAATTTTAACAACCCCCAAAAATATTTTTACTTACTTAGATTTTATACTTTAAACTTTAAAAAAGTTTCTATTCTACTAAAAGCATTGAATTATTTAACAAACTCTGACAATTGAAAAGTTTAATTAAGCATCTGTGGTTCTTCTTTAATTGTGTTAAGAATTAATTTTGTTTCTGTTCTTTCAACGAATTCAAATGTTTGAAGTTTTTTGATGAAGTTGTCCATTGCTCTTCTATTTTTGAATCTCGCAATTAAAGTTGCATCACTTGGGCCGGTATGATCATAGACAGCAAAAACATTTGGATGAGAGGCAATTTTTTTCTCAACCTCAAATAACTTGCCTTTAGAAATTTTTAATTCAACAATAACTTCAATGTCATAACCAGATTTTTCATAATTTAGCAAAGCTGAGTATTTTTTTATGATTCCATTTTTTTCCAGATTTTTAATTCTGTTGATAACTGTGGCTGCTGAAATATTTGATTGCTTGGCTAATTGTCTGCATGAAAGCCTTGAGTTCTTTAAGATTGTGTTGATAATTCTCTTATCAGTCTCATCCAAGATTTCGTTGTTAGCCATTTGTATCAAAACCCCCAATTTTACTGGGGAAGAATGAACAAATATTTAAGTTTTTCTAGTTTTTTTAATATATGTTTAAGTTTTTCTGCAAAAATATTATATATTAATTGAATCATTAATATTAGGTTTGTGATTTATAAAAATAAACATAAAAATAGATGGGGGTGTTTAATTTGGTAAAGTAA
>CAZCNK010000113.1:1674-2641 GCA_964500345.1 Candidatus Woesearchaeota archaeon
TGGTAAAGCAAGAAAAGACTCTTCTACAGGTTCTAGATGGAGATAAAGAGATTAAGGTTGTTGATTTGAGATTTATGGATTTATTAGGACAGTGGCAGCATTTTACTGTTCCTAGGGAGGCTATTGATGAGAAATCTGCGAAAGAGGGATTAGGTTTTGATGGAAGTAGTATTAGAGGATGGCGGGCAATTCATGAAAGTGATATGCTAGCTGTTCCTGATTTAGGCGCTTATTTTATTGATCCATTTGCTGAAGTAAAAACAGCTGTAGCTATTTGTGATGTAGTTGATCCTGTTAAGAATGAACCTTATGAGAGAGATCCAAGATTTGTAGCAAGAAAGGCAGAAGAGTTTTTGATGGGGGCAGGGATTGGCAATAAGGCTTTTTTTGGACCTGAGCTGGAATTTTTTATTTTTGATGAGATGGTTGCTGAGCAAGATATGAATTCAAGTTTCCATAGAATTGATTCTAGAGAGGGAGACTGGAATAGAGGAAATAGAAATGATAATGGAACTAAACATGGAGATATGCCTAGGCCAAAGGGAGGTTATTTTCCTGTGCCACCAACTGATTCTTTGCAAGATTTGAGGACAAGAATGCTGTTAACTTTAATGGGATGTGGGGTTGAGTGTGAGACACAACATCATGAAGTTGCAACAGCTGGACAAGCTGAAATCGATATGAGGTACCAAACATTAGTTAAGATGGGAGATAATGTTGCTACTTATAAATATGTTACTAAAAATGAAGCAAGAAGAGATGGAAAAATTGTATCATTTATGGCAAAACCATTATTTGAGGATAATGGGAGTGGAATGCATACGCATTTTTCAATATGGATGGATGATAAAAACCTTTTTTCTGGGGATAAATATGCAGGATTAAGTGAAATGGCTTTGCATGCCATTGGAGGAATTTTAAAACATACGCCTGCATTAGTAGCAATAACAAATCCAACAACAAATTC
>CAZCNK010000114.1:0-2552 GCA_964500345.1 Candidatus Woesearchaeota archaeon
GGGCCTTACTTATTCCAGCAGATGTTAGTTAGTGCGCCATCATCTCTTTCAATGACTTTAGGCAATTTCACTCTTGGCGGGATATTAAGGAATTTATTAGGAAATGATACTGTAACAACAGACGCATATAATGTGAGTTTTAACTGGACATTGCCAACAAACTTCTCAAATATTGGCAATGGAACTTTATTCTTTGTAAATATATCAAATAATTCAGTAATAAATAATTACATTAATGTAACATTAAATGCTACTAATCTTCCTAATTTATCTCCTGGGAATTACACAATTTACCTTTATGCATCTGGAAAGAACACTTCAGGAGCATTAATTGCTCATGCAAATAATGTGACTTTGCTAACAGAGAGCTCACAAATAACATTATCATGCTATAATGTAAGTGATGGAATTGCTATAACATCATGCGGAACTCTTGATCCTGATAATCCAACAACATCTTCTTCATCAAGTGGAGGCGGAGGAGCAGGAGGAGCTGCTGCTGGAGGTGGAACAGTTCAAAGCAGAGCAGATTATCAATTAGTAAGAGGAAAGCAAAATGAGATTATTGTATTATTTAAGAATCCATTCTTGAATTCAACATTAACAAACTTAGAGTTTAGTGTATCTGGAAATATAGCAAAGTACATTGAGCTCATTCCAAAGAATATTGCAATTCTTGAGGGAAATCAAGAAACAAAGATAACATTAAGAATAACCTCTCCAACTTATTTGAATTTAGGAAAACAGGAGATTATTTTACACATTTTAGGGAAGAGAGGAAATGAACAGTATAATGAAGACAAGAGAATTGTTGTTGAAGTATTTGAAATAAGCAAGGAAGATGCAGAATTATTGTTAAAAGAATCAAGAGAATTAATTGAGAAATTAAAAACAATTAATTTAACCTCAAATAAATTAAATGATCTGTTAAATGAATCAGTTAATGCATTTACAAATAAAGATTATGGAAAAATCAAAGAGAATAATGAAATAATTAAAACAGAAGTTGATCAGGCATTGAAAGCTAAAGCAATAATTGATGATCTGAAAGAACTGGTAAAAACAGCTAAGGAAAAAGGAATTGATACAACTGGAACAGAGAGATTGATTAGACTTGCTTTGCTTGCAATTGAAAGAGCTGATTTTGCAGCAGCATATGAAAGAGCAAAAGAAGCGCAGGTAACATATGCTTTGGAAGTCAAGGGAGAATTAGGAAAGATAAGCTATTATGTGAAAAACAATCCAACAGAGATATCATTAGCAATTGTGTTTTTAGCTTTGCTCTCTTATAGCGGCTATAAATTAACTAGATTGCAGATAATAAAGAGAAAAATAAGAAAATTAAGAGAAGAAGAGTTAATTCTAACTGAATTGATTAAGTTGACACAGAGAGAAACATTTGAAAAAAAGACAATGGATATGGATGAATATAGAGAAGCAATGTTACAGTATGAAAAACGAATGTCTGCTGTTGTTGAAGAATTGATTGATTTAGAAGGGCAGAAAGCTTATGCTTTGCGCTTTACAGGAGGAAATAAGAGATTGAAAGAAGAAAGAGAGAGAATTATTGCATTAATAAAAGAATTACAGTTGGATTATTTAAGAAGAGGCAAGATCGAAGAGAAAGTTTATGAGTTTAAGTTAAATAGCTACAATAGAAGAATTGGAGAAATTGATGAGAAGTTAGCAACGCTAGAAGCGAAAGAGGCTCTGAGAAAGAGCACTGGAATATTCAAAGTTTTATGGAGAAATCTCACTCATAGAGAGAAAATAGGGAGTGCGTAAAAAGCCAATAAACGATAAGCTTACATTATTGTCTGATTGGTAAAATGATAATAGCGATTATCTCTATAACAGCGGACTTAAATAATTGACCAAAAATACAGAGCAGAGAGTATTATCAAATTATCTATACATTATTTGTTGATGATAATTATGCATTAGCTGTTATTGTCAATAACTGTTAAAATATTTCTCAATGGATAAAAATTAATGACTTCCGCTATATATTATATTATTATTTATTTAAGTGTAACATTAAAAGTGCTTGGTGAAAGTATAGACTAATTTTTTTAAATTAGCGTTAATGCGAATTGAATTCCTTGGACTGCGCCAATATTACCCTTTGTGATTATTCCTGCTTCTAGAGCAATTTGCACTGAATCTTTGCCAACGATGTTAAAGGTAGCATCTTCTTTTTCTTGCGAGATCATCATTCTTATTAATTCCTCTTTTGTTATTTCTTTATCTTTGTAAAAATTCTCTCTAACATCGAGTTGCATTTTTCCGTCTTCAAATTTTTTTCCTAGCAGATCTGTGTCACAAATTGCAACTACTGTTCTATAAGATCTGTGTAATTTTATATGGTACATTTTGTTTGTGATAAAATAGGAAAGGATTATATAAAATTATCTGTTTACACTTTAAATAAGATTTATTAATTTTTATAGCTATTTTGCAGAGATTTTAGGTAAATATTGACATCTTATGCTTTAAATACAGGCTCCAGTTGATGATAGCTCATTTAATTTAGGCATAACCAAAAGTTAGAA
>CAZCNK010000115.1:0-2533 GCA_964500345.1 Candidatus Woesearchaeota archaeon
TAGATTAAACATATTATCATTATAATGATAACTAATATAAAAACTTATTGGTCATCGAAAATAATAAAAACTGCACTTTCTGGTTTGATTTAATATGGAAACAGAAATTGAAATTAAGTTCCTTGAAGTTGATGTAGAGAAGATTAGAGACAAATTGAAATCAGCTGGAGCTAGTTTAGTGTATGTGGAAAGGTTGATGAAAAGAGGGGTTTTTGATTATTCTGATAGGAGATTGGAGAAAATTGGCGGATGGGTAAGAGTAAGAGATGAGGGAGAGAAAATAACTTTGAGCTATAAACAGTTGAATGATAGAACTCTTCATGGGACTAAAGAGATTACAGTAGAGGTAGATGATTTTGAAAAGATTTGTGTATTGCTTATTTCAATAGGGCTAGTTCAAACATCTTATCAAGAAACTAAGAGAGAGAAATGGATTCTTGATGGTAATGAAATAACTATAGATACTTGGCCTTGGGTTCCTACTTTTGTTGAGATAGAAAGTAGTGATGAGAGATCATTGAGAAAAATATGTGATAAATTGGGATTTAAATGGAGCGAGGGAATGCATGGAAGCGTTGAGACTGTTTATCAAAAATATTTTGATGTTACAGAACAAGAGGTTGATAGAGTGGAAGAGATAAAATTTATTAAATTACCAAGATGGCTTGAGAAGAAAAGAAGATGAAAGGGAATGAAGGAAAATGAAAGAACCTAAAATATTAATTGGATGCCCAACTTCAGAACATAAAAAATATTGCTTAAAGGAATATGTAGAGAGTGTAAAGAGATTTACTTATAAGAATTTTGATTTTTTGATGGCGGATAATTCTGAGAGTGAGGATTATTTTAATGAAATTAAAAAATTGGACGTAGATGTTGAAAGGGTTGGATTCGTTGAAAGTGCTAGAGAGAGGATTGTTAATGCAAGAAATTTGTTAAGAGAGACTTTTTTGAATGGTGATTATGATTACTTTTTTAGTTTAGAGCAGGATGTTATTGCACCTAGGGATGTGATTGAGAGACTTTTAAATCATGGGAAAGAAATTACGAGCGGGGTTTATTTTAAGGAATATAATTTGATAAAAGTCCCTAAAGAATTGAAAAAGAAATTAAAGATTGAGGAATTTAGCGGAGGGTATCATTTGAGTGAGGGGGAAGAGAAAGAATTAGTGGAGAAGGGTAATCTTATTGGTAAGAAGATATATCCTTTGCTTTACAAAAGGGGTAAAGAGGGATATTTTAGTTATATTGATTTGGTTTCTAATAAAGGATTAATTGAGGTTGATGCTTGCGGATTGGGATGTGTGATGATTAGTAGAAAAGTTTTAGAAAGAGTAAAATTTAGATTTGAAAAAAGCGTTGTTGCATTTGATGATATATGGTTTTGCAAGGATGCTTTTGAAAATGGGTTTAAGATTTATGCTGACTTGAGTGTAAGGTGCAGGCATTTGATGAGGGGGATGAATTGGGATAATTTAAAGAAGTAGTAAATGAATTTTTAATAAAACATAGATATAAATGATAGAAATAAGTTAATAAAAAAAAGATTATTTTTTCTTTCCTCTTATTAGCAGGAATCCAACTATTATTATTACTATTACTACAATCACTGCAACCCAGACTCCACCTTTAGCTTGAAGCTCTTCTACGAATGATTTCTTCTCTTCAGGAGGCATTACTTCGCTAGGTTCTTTTTCTACTTCTGCAGGGGCAGTTGTTAATTTGAATGTAATATCTGCGTGCTTGCCTTTTGGTGGGAATCTACCGTGGAATGTGACTTCTAGATCAGCTTGGCCGTCGTCATTAAGATCAATAGATTTAATCTCATCTTTGCCAACTTCTACTACTATAGGAGTAGATGTAATCTTTAATTTGATTGAGTCGTCTCCTAAATCAATTACTTCTAATATATGCATTTCTCCTTTGATATCGAATGAAACTCTTGCACCGACTGCCATTAATCTTGAGGCACCTTCTTCTGAAAGTTTGCCTGCATCTTCTGTTGTTCCTGTATTAATTTTTGTGCTTGCAACTGGAGCTCTAAATCCTGGAATAACAAATGCAGAGGTTCCTTTTATTGGTTCTTTAACAACAGTGAAATTAATATTTGTTGAATTTGTATTGTTTGTTCTATCTTGAGTTTCGCATCTTACTTGGTAATCTCCTAATTGTTCTGTGTCTGTGAATTCTACCTCTAAAATATTTTCTTCTCGTACTAGAGTAGTATCTGTTGTAATATTTGCTAATTGAGATTCACCTGGTTTTAATACTGAGATAATTGTTTTGTTAATAGCTGCGGTTACATTTGTGTCAACATCATGGACATCTTTTCTTGCACATTTAATTTTAACTTTTTCTCCAAATCCGAAAGTTGTCTTTTTATTACCACTCTCATCTTCAAGGCTTAATGTGTTGCCTGGAACTGTTCTATCAACAGTTATTATAATAGAGTTTGTTGCGTTATTCTCATTTAGTGTCACATTAATATCTGAGCAAGTAACTCCTACTAAATACTCATCTTCTCCAAATAGGA
>CAZCNK010000116.1:0-2516 GCA_964500345.1 Candidatus Woesearchaeota archaeon
TCAATCTTCACATCTAAATTACCAAGCTACCCCATTTAGGACCAAATCTTTTCTTTTCAGATTTGAAACCCCCTGAAGGCAGCTTATTCTTATCACAAAAAAATCATTTATAAATCTATTGATGCATTTTGTTAAAAATTTAAACTACTAGCTAATTATTTTTTCTCCTTAATATCTTTCTTCTCTTCTTTAGCTTCCACTTTCTCTTCTGCAGCTTTTTTCTCAACTTTTTCAGCCTTTTTCTCCCCTGCCATTTCTGCAACAGCCTCTTCAACAGCTTCAACCTTTTCAGCTTTCTCTGCCTTAGCCTTCTCAGCCTCAGCCATTGCCTTAAGTCTTTCTTGCTCTCTTCTTAATCTATCTTGCACCTCAGCCAATTGCTGTTTTAAAATAGCAATCTTCTCTTTGCTTAATTCAGTTCTCTCTTCAGTAATCTCTTTATCATATCTTCTAGAATCTAAATCTCTGTTAAACTCTCTGCTAGTTTTTCCTTCAATTAATAAACCAAGTGAATTACAAGAACCAGCAATTGTTTTAATTGCACTCTTTAAACTATTCACAAACATTCCATCTTGTTTCATCTTTGCGATTTTAATTAATTGCTCAATAGCCAAATTTCCTATTTTCTCTTTGTCAGGAGTTCCAGATCCTTTCTCAATGCCTAATTCTCTCTTGATTAATTCAGTTACAGGAGGAGTTCCAACAGAAATATCAAAGCTTTTATCCTGAGCATTTACTTTTAACTTAACAGGTACTTTTATTCCAGAAAAACCCTCTGTCTTTTTATTAACCTCGCTCATAACATTAGCTATATTCATCTTTAAGGGTCCAAGCTGCTGGGCTATAGCAGGCGTTGTTGCTGCTTTCCCACCCTCAACCAACATCTCTATCATAATTTCCTTTACCATTTTAAAAATTTTTCTTTAAACCTTTATTAAATTTTATTCTGCTTTTTAATTTTTTTAATTTATTCCCTCTTTTCTTTAGATTCTTTTCCTTCTCTCTCTCCTTCTCTCCTAATAACTTTCACAGAATCTAGCTTGACTGTTATAGGAATAGGAACAGCAGCCTCAAGCAATTCAACTACAACCTCTTCTTTTTGCATATCAATTCTATTTACCTTAGCTTGCTCTTTCTTAAAAGGTCCTGAAATTATCTCAACGATATCATTTTTCTGGATATTCATCTGTACTTTAACTTGTTCTAGCATATGCTCTATTTCCTTATATTCAACTGGCTTATCAAGTAAGCCACGAGCATAAGGAACCTTCATAAAAGCCTCTTCTGCATCTTCTCTTCTCTCAACCTCAATGAAAATATAACCCCTTAATCCATGAGGCCTTACCAAACTCAATACATTTAAATTTCTTTTTTGTACATTAGAAGATATAAAATCAAATACCTGATCTTCCCTGTTTGATGTTGTTTTCAAAGCATATATTGGCATTTTTATTCCTCAATTCTCATTCTTTTGTTTTTTACTTTTTTCTTTTAATTTTTTGTTTTTAGTCTTTCATGAATATAATTGCCATACAATCTGTATAATAAATCCTATTAACCCTATTAAAAGTATTCCTATACTAGACACTTTTACAATAGCCTTAAATTCGCCTAATCCAGGCTTTCTGGTTATTTTAAATACCCTTATGCACTCCAAAATGAAGTTTTTAAATCTCTCTAGCATGCCAAGAAAGTATAAATAAGGTTTTTAAAGTTTTTGCAGACCATAATTTACTTTCCTAGTTTGCTCAATCTTGTAAAGTATTAAATATCTTACTAAATTTTTTATTTTATGAACTCATGGTATGCTGTTGGAGAAGTGATGGTAAAACTTAGTGATCAAGAAATTGAGTTAATTGAACAAGGTAAATGTCTTGAGGGAAAGATTTGGGTCACTCCTGAAAGTAAGGAATATCCTTTAAAAGTATATATCACCAAGGGAAGTTATTGGAATGCAAGAACTGTTGATAAAGGAAAATCTTATATTGTTGGTATACCCCCTGAAGGTATTTCTTTGTTAAAAGATATTGGCTGCATCTGTGGTGAAATGCTTGCAAGAGGAGTAAATTTTAGAAAAGTTAGAGTCGAAAAAGATTCTGTGATTTAATCAATAAAATCAATTCCAAGATCTTCTTTCATCTCTCTTTTTATCTTGCCTTGTATCTTAGCCTTCCTTCCAAGAATCTGTGGGCTAGAAACACCTGTTATTATAACCATTGTTCTGATTGTAGTAGCTAGATCTTCAGAAATTTGAGCACCCCAAATTATCCTTGCATCTGGATTTAAATTTCTAGAAACAGTTTCTACAACAATTTTAGCTTCTTCTAAAGTCATATCTGGTCCTCCAGAAACATTAATTAAAGCCCCATTTGCCCCTCCTATATCTACATCTAGTAAAGGATTATTTAATGCTTTTTGAACACTTTCCACAGCCCTATTTTCAGTATCACTTTCTCCAACCCCAATCATTGCAACTCCTCCCTTGCTCATTACTGTTCTTATATCTGCAAAGTCCA